>MFBF01000069.1:0-13087 GCA_001774865.1 Candidatus Curtissbacteria bacterium RIFCSPHIGHO2_02_FULL_42_15 | reverse complement strand
ACTTCTGATCGTAATTGCTATCTTAGGAATTCTGGCAGCTGCAGTCATGATTGCCATCAACCCAAACAAAAGATTGCAGGAAGCTAGAGACGCAACAAGACTTGCTGACAATTCGCAGCTCAGCACGTCTATCTCCGAATATTTTGTGACCCACGGGGCCTATCCTCCAGACCTTGCAATTTCCACAGAAACAGAATTCGCCTCCGACGAAGGCCCCAACTGGATCCCCGGCCTTGAAAATCTCCCCCAAGACCCAAATCAGGCAGGGATAATTTCCACTTTGACAAGTTTATTTAATATGAAAGTAAACAACCAAACTACTCCAGATACCGCTATCAAACCCCAAGTTGCCGGAACACAATCAGTAACAGTAGAGGCTAATAATACTGACGGTTATATCACTTATGCCTCCTCTTCTTGGCCCAGTGATAATTACCCTCCAGACTATACTGGTGAATGTTCAGTGTGGCCATCTCCAGATTTTTTGCTAATTGGGCAAGTCAACAATGGATCTTCTTATTTCTCACGTAGAAGTTATCTAACTTTCGATACTTCCAGTATCCCCCAAAATGCCAATATCACCCACGCGAGTCTTAAGTTAACCAAGCAGGCAGAAATGTACGACACAAGTTACACTTTAAAAGTACGAAGTTTCAACTGGAGTAATTCCTTAGAATGTCCTCCTTTGGGAAGTACTCAAGGTGGCGACTGGGGAGGAAATCCCCCAGTGGCTCAACTGGTTGGTAGTTTTAGCGCCGCTGCTTTTCCACCAGTCAACAATAGCTTTGAAATTGAATTAACAGACCTAGCTACTATCCAAACGGGAGGATTAACTTCACTAATGTTAAGCACAAATCGTGAAGAGGATAATCAGAAACCCGCAGTTACAGTAAACTTTACTATGGAAACTTTCAGACCATATTCATCAAATTCAACCAACGCACAATACCGCCCCCAACTCATCATCGAATACATAACTGAACCGCCCCCGCCGGAAGAATCACCTCAACCTTCACCCCCACCAAAAGGATGCAAGAACAAAAAGCACATCTACTGCTATTTGGTGACGACCGATCGCCAATCGGCTATTCTTTGGGCACAACTTGAAAACGAAGACGACGAAAGGATCTATTACAAACCGACAGCTAATTGCAAAAATACTCCGCCACCGGATTACTTCTTTAACTACTGCATCAACAATCCCTAAACTTCATTCCAAAACAACCCAAGGCCTTAAATCCTTTTTGTTAATCTGAGGCGCAACAATAAACTTGGTTACCGATTTTACAAACATCAATGTTACGTAATTTACTTTTTCCTTATCAAGCCAGAAAGTTGCAGAAAGCGAAAGATCTTTCCCGTATTTCCTCTTGATCTGGTTAAACTCTTCCTGCCTCGGATGGTCGAAATACAAAACCCTGTCAACAATAAACTGTCCTGTTATTTTTTCGCCGCCGACTTTGACCAAAACTATATCGCCTTTGGAAACCTTGGCAAAAGGCGGAATTTTAATCTGCGAAAATCTGCCTTCGATTTTCCTCTTTCCCGAAAAAATCTTTGCGGCATCGCCAACATTGAAAATCGCCAAATGCTTTACCATCGCTGGTCAATTGTTAATTGTCAATTGTCAAATGTCAAGAAATTCCAAACTTGTAAAAAAGACGCGGATCAATTAATCTTTTTTTGTAAAGAAAGGAGGAAACAACATGAACGCAAAAACAAAAGAGTGCTTCACGCCGCATGCTCTAATGCATAATTTGTTTGGGCTGGGTTTAGGTATAACACTGGTAGCATTATTACCATCTTTAGGTATCGCCTGGCTTGGTATCGTCTTGATTATTGTGGCGGCCGGAGCGGATTTTATGCGAAAGTAACTTCGTTAAAGTTTCAATCCTTTGAGGTACTTCTTAAACTCCCCATTGGTATCAGGATGCGAAAGGCCATGATCAACGACGGTTTTCAAATACCCGACTTTGGAGCCGCAGTCGTAATAAGTGCTGTTTTTAATTTCCACCGCGTGAACTTTTTTGCCGTCTTTCATTAAATTATTGACGCCATCCACATAATAAAGTTCCTTCCCGCGATCGATAGTTTCCGGAATCGCCCGCTCTAATGCTTCGAAAATATCCGGCGTAAATAAAAATCCGGAGACAATCGCCATGTCAGAAGGCGCCTTTTGAGGTCCCGGTTTTTCGATAAATTCGGAAACTTCAAAAACTCCGTCTTCTACCTCTTTGCCGCCTACGTAGCCGTATTTTTTGGTGTCTTCGGGGTCTTTGGTCCTTACAGCCGAAAGAATAGACGTGCCGTATTTTTCGTAGGCTTCGATCATCTGCCGGGTTCTGGAAGGATTGGCTGTGATAAAATCGTCGCCCCAGAGCATGACAACCGGCTCGTCACCGACTACCTCTTTGGCCACCAAAAGCGCATGGCCGTTGCCCAAAGCTTCTTTTTGCCTAACGTAAACAAAATCCGCAAGATCGGAAATTCGTCTGATTTCCGCAAGTTCCTTTTCTTTGCCGTCTTTTTCAAGCCTTGCCTCAAGCTCTAAGTTCCTGTCGAAATGGTCCTCGATTGCCCGTTTGTGCGAACCCGTAACCAGAATTACCTGCGTGATGCCTGCCTCAACCGCTTCTTCAACCACATACTGGATAATCGGCTTGTCCACAACAGGAAGCATTTCTTTGGGCTGGGCTTTGGTTGCCGGCAAAAATCGCGTGCCGTACCCAGCCGCTGGAATAACTACCTTTCTGACCTTCTTTATCTGATTAACCATCACTTGACTTCAAACACATTTTAATAGAATAGGCTGGATCAGCCCCGCATAAACGCCACTTCGAGTCGAGGACGTAGACCTCGCGAGAAGAAAGTTCTATGCGGGGGCCGGCGGCGGGGATTACGACTTTTTTAACTTTCTTCACTGTGATTAACAAATGCCTTCCAAATTCAGAAGGCGGCATTCATTCTAACATGCTAATTTTAGCACTCGCAATGCCTTGTGCTTGCCTCAATTTCTTTTGCGTGATACCATATCAAAACTTTCTGAAAAAGGGAGAATTAATTTCGTGGCATTTAATCCATTTTCCTATCTTACGGAAGCAAAATCCGAGTTTGACAAGGTGGTCTGGCCGACGCGCGCAGAAACCTTGCGTCTTACTTTGCTTGTCGTTATTGTCTCGGTTATAGTCGGCGCCTACATAGCCGGCATGGATGCGCTCTTTACAGCTATAGTTGAAAAATTTATCAAATAAAATGGCCAAAGACAAAAAAAGTTCAAAACCCAAAGATCAGGAAGACCTAAAAGACACTGAAGGTAAAGAGGGTGCAGAGAGTGCAGAACAGATGGACCAATCTTCTGATTCTTCTCAACCTTCCGAGCTGGTGGAACCCGTTGAAACAGACCAGCCTCAAAAACCCCAACCAACTTCCCCCGCAAAAGACGTCAAGGGTACCCGCTGGTATGTTGTCCACACCTATTCTGGCCATGAAACCAAAGTTGCCCAAACCCTGAATCAAAGAATTGAATCCCAAAGACTGCAGGGCAAAATCCTGGATATTTTAGTTCCCACCCAGGAAAAAATCGAAATCAAAGAGGGCAAAAAAAATACGGTCCGCGAAAAGATTTTCCCAGGCTACATTTTGATCAAGATGATTATGGACGATGCTACCTGGCTTGCAGTCAGAACCACACCCGGCATAACCAGTTTTGTGGGAATGTCCAATAAACCCACGCCCTTACCCGAATCCGAAGTTTCCTCAATCCAGAAGTTCATGACCATGGAGGCGCCTAAATTCAAGACGACATTTTCAGAAGGCGAAGCCGTTAAAATTGTCGACGGCCCGTTTGCCGAATTTTTGGGATCAATTTCTGAAATTGACGAGGCCAAAGGCAAACTTAAGGTTTTGGTTTCCATCTTCGGCCGCGAAACTCCTGTTGAGCTGGACTTTCTTCAGGTAGCAAAACTATGACAGATAGGTTAGTTCGGACAACTTCTCAGCAAGAATTCGGCCATCCATCAAATAGAGCTCTGTCCCTTTTGCGAAGTTATGTTGTTACCGAAGCGTTCATCCAAAGTTTGGAATCTGAAGAATCAGATGATGAAGGCATCTCAAAACTCATAAAAGAAACACGCGATCAACACCTAGCATTTTTTGATAAGCTAACACAGGCTGAAAAACATTTTTACAACGAAATTAAAATATTGCTTGATAAAAACAGCGGCGAAGATGTCGATGAAACTGAACTTCAAGATTTGCTAAGAAATGGCTTTTCTCCTCAACAAGTTCAAGAATTCGTTCAGCTCATTAATATTCTTCATCCAAAAGATACCCCTAACTCGTAAGCCTAAATCTGGCTATCTCATCTTGCAAAAAAATGTTAATCTAGCTTGGTGCCTTTCAAAATCCCTTCATTCATAACCGCAAAAATAGTTTATCTTTTTGCGCTTTTTGTATTTCTTGGCATTTTGAGCCTTACTTTAGTCAATATCAAAACTAGCGATATCCCTTCCGAAACACCATCCCCTGCTGTTCAAGTTAGCCAGGCGCCAAAAGTTGTAAAAGAAACAAAAAACCAAAAAGTCGAAGCGATTGTTTCAAACGCCCAAAATCAGCCGGGCAAATGGGCAATTTATATAAAAGATTTAAAAATCCAAAATACTTATGAATTAAATTCCGCCCGGGTTTTTGGCGCGGCCTCAGTCTATAAACTGGCCGTCATGTATGCAGCTTACGATGCGATAGAGACAAGCAAACTGAAAAAAAATGACGTGTTATATGCTGACAAAACCACACTTGACCAGGAAATTTCCGGCATGCAAAATCAAGTATCGCCACCGCCGGATCAGACCGGTACCATTTCTTATACCGTCGAAAGAGCGCTTAATTTAATGATCACAATTTCCGACAATTACTCGGCACTTCTTTTGGCAGAACGTCTTGGCTGGGCAAATATGGACAAGTTGATGGAACAGCAGGGATTTGCCGAAATTAATTTAGTCGGGGCAAATTCTCCAAACATTACTGCAAGAGCAACCGGTACGCTTTTGGAAAAGATTTACAACAAAGAAACGGTTGACGAACAATCTTCTCAAGAAATGATAAACCTCCTTTTGGCACAAAAAGTCAACGACCGTATCCCCAAATATCTGCCGCAGGATGTTAAAGTCGCCCACAAAACGGGAGAATTGGAAACAATCAGAAACGACGCGGGAATTGTCTATGGCAAAAAAGGCACATACATCTTTGTGTTTCTGACAGATACCCCGCAGCCTCTCGATGCCACCGAACAAATCGCCCTCCTTTGCGAAAAAATTTACAGGGAATTGGAAGAGTAAACCTTGAAAATTATCTATCAATTAACGTATACTCACCTATCGACACATGGCCAAAAAAGTTAAAACCACGATCAAGCTAAATGCTCCCGGCGGGCAGGCCCGCTGCCATCGCCTGACGGCTCAGGCTTTAAAAACAGAGGACTAGGAAAATATGGCAACTAAAAAAATCAAGACTACGATCAAACTAAACGCGCCTGGCGGGCAGGCAACCGCCGCGCCGCCTGTTGGGCCGATTTTGGGCCAGCACGGCCTGCCGATTATGGACTTTGTCAAAACCTTTAACGAAAGGACAAAAGACCTAAACGGCACTGTGGTTCCTGTTGTCATTACGGTTTATGAAGACAGGACTTTTTCTTTTATCGTTAAAAAACCACCGGTTGCCGTTTTAATCAAAAAAACTTTAAATCTGGAAAAGGGCGCCGCCACAGCCGGCAAACAAACCGTTGCCAAACTTTCAAAGAGTCAGGTCAAAAAAATTGCTGAGGAAAAAATGGACGATTTAAATGCAAGCGATATCGACGCCGCCATGAGAATTGTCGAAGGATCGGCAAGGTCAATGGGAGTGGAGGTAACCGACTAACATGGGAACCACAAGAATCAAGGTTATCGATTTATCGTCTACAGAAAAGGAGATTAAAACCTCCAGAAAACATGCCGAAAAATTAACCGGCGCAGCAAAGCTGAAGGAACCTGCCCGCAATGCTTCGCATAGCGATGCAGGCGGGGGGAAAAAACCTAAAAAAGAAGTTTCAAAGGGTCCGAAAGGTACAAAAACAGCAAAGGACGAGGAAGAAAAAACTATAATCACCGAAAGCACTGAAATTGCTCAAACCACCGAATCGAAAGTACCATCTCAACCTTCTACACCTTCTGAACCATCTAAACCAGCACTACCCTCCGAACCTTCACAGCCGTCTAAATCTTCTAAACCTTCTTTGCACCACAAAGGCCACAAGTATCTGGCCGCCAAAGCGAAAATAGAAAAAGGCAAACAGTATGAGGCCAAAGAAGCAATAGCGCTCCTTACCCAAACCTCAATTACCAAATTCGACCCGACGGTGGAACTTCACCTTACTGTTGCCGACAAAAACGTAAAAGGCGCAGTTTCCCTTCCCCACCCGCCTAACGTTAAAACCAAAGAAAAACACTTTCTGGTTTTTGCCGAAAAGAAACAGGAAGTTGCGGGTGTCAAAGTTATCTGGGGCGATGAAAAAACAATCACAGAAATTGAAAGCAGCCAATTAAAACCCGGCCGCGATTTTGACGCGGTTGTTTCAACTCCCAAATTCATGCCCAAGATTACCAAAATTGCCAAAATTTTGGGGCCGGCCGGCTTAATGCCCAACCCCAAAAACAAAACCGTAACCGATGATATTTCCGCGGCTTTAAAGACTAAAGACAAAGGGTTCGTATTTAGAACAGAGGCGCAGGCGCCGGTAATTCACACAAAGCTGGGCAAGCTTTCGGCACAATCAGAAGAGTTGGAGGAAAACTTAAAAGCCTTAATTTTGGCAATCGGCCCACAAAAAATCAAAAAGGCAACGCTTTCCTCCACAATGGGACCGGGGATAAGACTGGACATCGCCTCTTTTTCTGTAAAATAGATCCCCACGAGCATAGCCCGCGGTTCTCTCTTTCTCGCTTCACAGTTTCATTTATATTCGCTCGCAGAACACCGTCGAGTTTGACTCGACGGATGAATGCGAAAAGCGAATACATACTTCCGAGGGTTTTGCTCGCTCATGTAAACTTAAACAACAATACCGAGGGCTTTTAGCCCTCGGAAGTTTATGGCTTCACCCACTGCTAGTAACCGTGGTGGCGCTTCGCTCGAAATAGCCCTATTGTTTTCTCTCTTGACAAACTATTACCCACTCTGATAACTTTCGCACTGATCTTCAAGCTATCCCCTGCTCAACAAAAAAACTGTTGGCGCGGAGAGGATTGACAAAAAGGCCTCTGGCCCTGAGGGTCACTAACCCGAAGGGGGGTGAATAAATTAAATGGATGATGTTGTAAATCAAATCGACGGAGATGGTGACGAAAACGGAGATGAAGAAGAAGAAAAGAAAGACGAGGAAGATTCAGAATAATTTTTTAAAATAAATTTTAAAAAATTGTTTTATTTAGAGATATAGCGAGAAGCCTCCACGAGCTGGGGGCTTTTTTTGGCTTGACAAACTGACTGGCGATCACTTATATTTCCTCTAATCCGAAGACCGTAGGTTCCCTCACCATATTGTGAGGGATTAATTTCCTACGCAGGCAAACAGTAACATCTAGATTCTGGACACTAGATTCTAGATTCTTAATTGCGCTCTTTGGAGCGCATTTTTTTTGGAAATATGGACAAACCTAAAAAAACCAATCTCGAGTTAAAAAAAGAAAAGGTTTTAGAAATTGCCAAAAAGGTAGAAAAGGCAAAAACGATTGTCTTTGCCAATTATCATGGCCTTTCCGCTTCACAAATTTCCGAACTTCGCGAAAAGGTCAAAGAAGGCGGCGGCGAGCTGATAGTCGCCAAAAACACCCTGATCTCGCGCGCTATGTCTATAAACCATTTACCGGTGACTACTAACCAGTTAGCAGGCCCGACAGCAACCTTACTTGCATACGAGGACGAAATCGCTCCTATCAAAAAAGCGGCAGACTCCGCCAAAAATCTTGACTTTCCTAAGTTTAAATTCGGGTTTTTCGGCCGCGATTTTTTGGATATGGAGGCAGTTGAAAACCTGGCCAAAATCCTGCCCAAAGAAGTTTTGCAGGCAAAAGTCGTCGGTTCGCTATCTTCCCCAATCTACGGAATTGTCGGGGTACTTTCGGCAAACATCAGAAATTTGATATCGGTTTTGGATCAGAAAGCAAAAGCTAATTAGAGGAATTTCTCCACAAGGTCGAAAGATATTGTTCGAGCTGGTCGAGAACTTCCAATTATCAAATATTAAGGAGGTGAACTAGTTAACATGGCAGACGAAGATAAACAAAATCAAGACGCACAAGTTGCGGCCGAGAAAGCGGAAGAATCAGCCGACAAAGCACAGGAATCTCAGCAAGCTGCGGAGAAATCCGAGGAAAAGGCAGAAGAAGCCAAAGAAGAGGCTCAAGAATCAGCCCAACAAG
The DNA here is from genome assembly GCA_001774865.1 of Candidatus Curtissbacteria bacterium RIFCSPHIGHO2_02_FULL_42_15. Lineage (GTDB taxonomy): Bacteria > Patescibacteriota > Microgenomatia > Curtissbacterales > GWA2-41-24 > MFBF01. The sequence continues at coordinate 4,631 of MFBF01000069.1, read as the reverse complement.
CTCAAAAAGCTGAGAAAAAAGTAGAGGAAGCGGCAAAAGAACCTGCCCGCAATGCTTCGTATAGCGATGCAGGCGGGGAAAAGAAGAAAGCACCGAAAATCCAGGTTAAGGTTTCGGCAAAGCTTGCAAAAATTATTGAGGAGATTGAAAAACTTTCGGTTCTGGAGCTTTCGGAACTGGTCAAAGCTTTGGAGGAAAAATTCGGCGTAACTGCAACAGCCCCTGTTGCCGCAGCCGGAGCCGGAGTTCCAGTAGACGCAGACGAGGGCACATCCGAACAAACAACATTTAACGTAATACTCGCAGAATCAGGAGCAAATAAAATTTCGGTAATTAAAGCAATCCGCGAACTCGTCCCGACACTTGGGCTAAAAGAAGCCAAAGATTTGGTTGACGCCGCACCTAAACAGGTTTTGGAGGGTGTAAATAAGGAAAATGCTCAGGAAGCCAAAACTAAGCTTGAAGCAGCAGGAGCTAAAGTTGAGCTAAAATAATCCTTCAATTTTTATTTCGCATTTTCCTTGCGGTCCTCTCCGCCAGCTGGCGGATGCGGGCCTAAAAGAGACAGCCAACGAGGCTAAAACCAAATTAGAGGCCGCGGGAGCTAAGGTAGAACTTAAGTGAGACCTGAGCAGTCCCGTTTAATCGTTCCGTGAGCCGTGTACGAATAATACTGAATCGAGTCTGACTCGATGAAAAGGTGAGCTGCAAGATTTTACGGGAAGCAAAAGTAGAGTTGAAATAAATCCCGGCAGTTTGCAAATAAGATAGGTGTTTAATATAATTTGGTAGTTATGAGAAAGGCTGCAACTTTTAAGGTTTTAGAATACGAACTTCCAATAAAAATTGAGGGAGACAAAACAGGGGGATTTGTTGCAACTACACACGGTTGGTCTGACTGCTATGCCCAGGGCGATTCAATTGACGAGGTAGTTAATGAAATTACAGCAGTAGCAGCATCTCTTATTGAGCTTTACAAAGAAGAAGGATTCAAAATTCCTTTAAAGTCAACTCTTTTTGATAAATCTACTTTTAGAATTCCTGTTTTGACTTCTGCGTGAAACCATTTTTATACCGAGAAGTTATTAAAAAAGCACGCAAAGCAGGTTTTGTTCTGCGCAGAAAAACATCAGGAAGCCACGAAATTTGGTGGGATGAGAAAAGAAGAAAAACATGTGTTATTCCCCATCACAGAGAAATAAAACCCGGAACATTGAGGAAAGTTATTAACCAAATGGGACTTACAGAAGACGAATTTAAAAAACTTTAAATCTCAAACCTGGTTCTCTTTTCGACATTTAAAATTACGGTCTAAATACAACAAATCGTTCGTTATCTAACCCGACTGGGACTGCCCCCATTTCGTATATGTCAAAGGCTGCTTTAACCGAATTGCTTTTTTGAAAAGCTGAGGTTCTTCCCCTATTAGGTACCAGAACATCGCGGGCAATAATATTGGCGACTGCAAATTTTGCGTAAATTGAGGCGTTGGCCGCCATACTTCTGGCCGCTCCCCAAGCACGTGCGCTTAAATCTCTAGTTAATTCCCAGCCGGTATGTATTACCACATTTACGCAACCTTCTGCAGCACTCATCGCTACCCCGGCAGCTTGTTCTCTGCCTGACGATTTTAAGACGTCTTTTACCGGATACATCATGGCATCAATTTTCTCATCAATTAGTTCATTAATGCCTGGAATATGTGTTCTTGCCCAGTCACCCCAGATTATTTGCACCGGTTTACTACCCAAGTTCAAATCGTAAGTTAACTTGTCAACTTTCTCCTGCAGTTTTCCAATATACGAACCCTCAGACCTGTCCGGACGGCCAAACCATTTGATATTATTAATCCTAACTAAAAAGTCGGCCAACTCCTCCCCATTGGGGAAATTTGCTCCTTCTTTTCCAAAGAAATCCCTTGCCAGAGCTTGCTGGACATTAAGTGAATAATTTCTCATATCATTGGCAATTTTGCTCCAGCGCCCGCTTTTAAAATCCATTTCATAAGACGGAGATAAATCAACTTGTCGTTGCTCAAAGGCACTTAATCCCAAGTCTATTAAACGGTTTCTGGAAAAATAATCTTTTGGTGGTAATTCTCTTTCTGGCATAACATTAGGTGCTTGAGCCTCTATCAAAACAGTATAAGTGCCAAAGAAAACCAGGTTTTATCGTACTAACATAAACTAGCTCGTTTGATGTTCCAATCCAGTTAATGTGCTCATATCCATTTGCAACACTAAAGCTAGGACCCTGACTTTGAGTTCTTTGACTTTCAGGAAACGGCCTCCCATCAGTATTTCCGAAATATTTCTGAAATCTCAAAGCTCCTGTTACAATATCGGCTTCAAACAGGTGAGAGTTTATTCCAATAACAAGCCTGTCACCAGCCCGTGATTCAACAGGCCCTGGTTGATTCTCAATCTTAGGTTGAATAAGTTGCATCTTACCGATTTCATGCCCGTTTAAAGCATCAATGGTATGAAGTTCATAAGGTGTGCTCAAAAACAAAAAGGGGTCGTATTCACCGTGAATATCTACACCCTCTCCTAAATAACCATCAGCAAAGTTCTTTCTTTTCCAATGAATCTCACCTGATTTGGCATTTATTTTAGTTAACTTTAGTTTATATGGTTCATCAGCAGGGAATACTCCTATAGATTCTATCCAATACAGACTTTCCCTGACTTCGTAAATACTTGATTGCGGATGAAACTTATGCTCCCAAAGTTTTTCGCCGCTAAACATATCAAATGCCGCATAATTCTCGTAATCTAAACCTTGCTTATTAGTAGTACTTCGACCTATTACTATACCGCTATCTGGTAATTCGAAAGCTTTATAATAACCTTCTTGTGACCAAGTTTCATTGCCAGTCTTTGCATCGACAGCAAATAGTCTGTAGTTATCATTAATATAGCTCCAATCTTCAGCACGTTCGGTCTTAAAATTCACTTTATGGGCAAGTTGGCTCTCCTTATCAGGCTTTTTTGTAAATGGACTTTCGAAGACAATAAGTCCGGTTCCTCCACTGAGCGTTAATACTTTGTACTTCTCAGCTATTTCAACTCTTAAGTTGCCCCCATCATCTATCGTTAAGGATTTTTCTCCCCAATGTCTAACAAAATACCCATATTCATACTGTTCTACTCCTTCAAACAAGCCAAGATTTCTTCCCCATAATAACTTGTAATTATTTTCCGGAATATTTACTTTTTCTTCAGTACCTTCGCTGCAAGATACACCTATCATCCCATCTAGAACTAATGACCCCGAAACTAAAGCTGAATATTTCAAAAATGTTCTTCTGTCCATGTGACGATTGAGCAAATTATGGTGTACTTCTCCCAGGTGCGCTGGAGTTAATCCACCTTGTTCGTGAATATTTATTCGTTCTGAATTTTGCGGTTCTTTTTCTGGCATCTAAATCTCCTTGTTACCGGACAGGCCGTCGTGCAGCTAGGATATCCACTGCCCCCAATTAATAATTCAAACTATTCCGGGCAAACATTTGCATCAAGGTCATCAACTATAGCAAATGTTTTATCCACTATGTCTGCTGCTTCTTTCTCAATATCAGCACCTTCTTCTAATCTGCTCAAAGATTCTATTACACTGGTGGCTAATTCTTCTTGTACTTCAGGTAGTCCTCTATCAATCGCTAATGTGAATGAAGATTCAACTAAATCGAAATCTTCTCCCGTCTCAATACTCAACATAAAACCTAGCCCAGATAAATATAATGCTCTAGCATCGGGATCCTGTGAATTTGAATCCAAAAAAGAGCCTATCATTGTATTACCTAACCTCCGTTCAACTTCACCTTCATCGGGGCCCAGATTAGCCGAAGAAACATAAAGTTTACACACTTCTCTAAGTGTCATTGGCAGATCATCAGTAAATTTCTCGGATCCCATCACTTCATTTGGTTTGTCACTCTCACCTTTTGCACATGCAGCTGTTACTGTTAAAAGAATTGCAGAAAGTGGTAAAGCTGCTCTGAGACCTGCCGACCTGAAACGATCAATCAAGCGAAAACTTGTTCTGCCAACACCTTGATCGTTATCAGGATTGTTATATTGTTCTCTCTCTGGCATAAATCTAAACCTTCTAAGCTAAAAAATTGGATTATCTATTACTACAGAAATACTCTGAACAATTTGGTCGCCAATTTTTAATTTCATCCCCCAAACTCTTCCGTCAAAATCCACCAATTTTACACCGTTTCTAAAACATTCCCAGTCTGGTTGTGATATAGGATAGGTATATCCGCAATACAGATCCCAGCGATAGTCATGCCCATAAGTATCAGTTAATACCACGTCCACCCCAACATCCTCAGGCAATTCACATCCTTGACTAAAATCCCCCTCATTAGCAAGCTGAGCTTTGACATCAACACGGGTACTGACTGTCTGACCGTCAACCAGATTAGTAAACTTACCGCTATTGCAAACTTCCAGTGGAATCGGTGTAGGGGTTGGGGTTGGTTTAGGTGTTGGTATTGGTGTTGGTACGGGTGTCGGTCTTAGGGTTGGAATCGGGGTGGGTTCTAAAGTCGGTTTTATCATAACCGGCGCCGGTGTTGGAGTCGGCCGCAAAGTCGGCCTCGGAGTTACCAAAGGTGGAAC
>MFBF01000068.1:16600-24578 GCA_001774865.1 Candidatus Curtissbacteria bacterium RIFCSPHIGHO2_02_FULL_42_15 | reverse complement strand
TTCAGAAAAATTCTTACTTAGACAAGGTCAGAAAACAAGCCATTCAGAAATTAGGGAAGATGAAAAGAGGTAGGCCAGAAAAAATTAAACAAAGAATAGATTTACTCGAAAATCTGATAAGAGAAACGATGCTTGACATACAAACGAAGAGAAAGCTGGTAGGTGTAATACGAGTTAAGCATGGTTTAGAAGACCATGAGATATTGGGTGAGATTGAGAAATTATTATCCGAAAAGAAAAAATGGAAATAATCCCTTTAAAGAAAAAATACGCCGAAATAATAATTAGCGAGTCTTTAGTGTAAATTTATAAACTCTACGGCCTCCGCCGCACTAAAAAAGGACGTCAAACGGCCCAGGGAAATTGCAATTGTGGGGGGAAGGGGGTAACCCCATAAACCAATCACCGAACATTCCAATATTCTTGAGAATTTGAGAATAATCCGATTCTGCAAAATTACAGGCAGGCTAGCGCGAAAATAGAAATTACCCCATAGCATTGACTAAAGTAGTTGTTTACGTTTAAAATCCATAAATTATGGAAGAGAGACGGGCAGCTCCTGAAGCTATAGGGAATTTGCGATTGATAAAAACTGAAAGATCTGTTTCAGGCAAGCATATTCCATTAAGTTTTGAAAGACCATACCTGATTCTTATCGAAGGGATAGCACGGTTCAGATTAGCAGGGATTATAGAATTTGGTAATCCGATAATAAGAGTGGCTATTTCTCCTGCAAATAACGATAATTCAAACGGGTCTGAACAAATTGTAAATTGGGATATACGCGACAATTGGCAAATAGAAGGCACAGATGTCACTCTTCGGGCATTTTTTAGTAAAAAAAATTTAAATAGAAATAAAGTAGGTAACTCTATCCATAAGGTTGTTTTTATAATTAGCGCTCCGCGTGACACAATTATCAAAACTGAACCCCCCAACATTAATACTTAATCATCCCAAAATTCTTGAGAATTTGAGAATAACCCCATCATTTTCAAGCGCACTATCATTTGACACCTGATTCTGGTTTTCTTAAAATTCCCTACACCATGGGTAGAAGGGAAAGAGCTGATTTCAATCATCGAGAGCCGGAGTCTGATGAATTGGCCAGAGCAGAAGAACAATTTGTATCTAATGCTGAAAGAATGGAAGTAATTGAATCAACTCTCAGGGCTCAGTTTGATGAGGCACCGGTAGGCAAAAAGGGCCTTACGAAATTAAGAAGATATCTTAGAAAAGTGAACTTTAAAAGAAGGAGAAGTGAAATACCTCCAATAGGTAAAGTAAAGTCTGTCGATGTTGCAGATTTTGCAAACGTAAAGGTTGGGCATTTAAGAAATCTGCAAGAGATTTCTCCACCGGCAGAAGGCGCCAGGGAGCTAAGATATTGGGAAAATATGAGAACAACAGCTAGATGGCTATATAACATAACCCATCCCAACAATTAGCTTTTTCCTTATTCCAAAATTCTTCCACCAGAGGCGGACAGGTATGAATATTAGAATAATTCCGTAGTCTTTTGGGTTTTGTTATAGTTGAAGAGTGCGTTTGAAAATAGGTCGGCTTATTGTTTCTGTTGCCATTTGTCTTTTAGCCGGCGCAATCGGTTCTTTTTTTACCGCACCTGCAATAGAAACATGGTATGGCAGTCTAAACAAGCCGGCGTTTACACCCCCTGGCTGGCTTTTTGCTCCAGCCTGGACAATTCTTTATATGTTGATGGGGATATCCCTGTACCTTGTATGGCAAAAAGGCTTTAAAAAGAACCTTTTTGCAATCAAAATATTTTTCTTACAGCTTGTGTTAAATGCAGCCTGGTCAATAATTTTTTTCGGCTTAAAAAATCCAACTTTTGCTTTTTTGGAGATAACTGGCCTCTGGCTGGTAATTATCTTGACGATTAAAGTTTTCTTGCCGATTTCCAAAATTGCCGCCTATCTTTTGGTTCCATATTTATTATGGGTGACTTTCGCTTCTTTCTTAAACCTTTCAATTGTCTTTTTGAATTAAAACAAGAAGTGGCTTTGTTTTAGTATAATTTGTGAAATTCAGATGAATAAAAAGAAACCGGATATTAAAGAAATAAAAAAGAAGCTGACAGACGAGCAGTATAATATCTGTTTTTTGAAAGGTACTGAGCCGCCGTTTTCCGGCAAATATACCGATTTGTTTGATAAGGGAATCTATAAATGTGGTGTTTGTGATACACCGCTTTTTTATTCACATTCCAAATTCCATTCCGATTCCGGCTGGCCAAGTTTTGACCGTCCGGTTGATAAGAAAAATATTAAATACGAAAACGACAATAGCATAGGAGTGAAAATAATCGAAGTAACTTGCGCAACTTGCGGGGCGCATCTGGGTCATGTTTTTGACGATGGCCCGACCAAGACAACTAAGCGCTACTGTATTAATTCCCTGGCTTTAGAATTTGTAAAAGAAAAATAACTCTTAGAGTTTTGCGGGGTTGATGCGAAGGATCTTATCATCACCCGCAGCAGGACTGCCTCGGCCGTCGCGGTTGCTAGTTGTAATGTATAAAAATCCGTCTGGTCCTAGTAAAACATCGCGAATCCGGCCAAGCTCTCCTTTAAAATGGGTTGTTAAAGTTGTCGTGCCGCCTTGCAATTTTGCCTGATACAGAGCTTGTCCCCGAAGGCCTGCGAAAAATATTGATCCTTCAAAGTAGGCTGCGCCGGCCGGTGCCCAAGTGTCATTGCCGCTATGCAAAAGAGGTGTTTTCAGACCTTCGGCTTTTTGATCTCCGCGAATCGTCGGCCAGCCGTAATTTTTACCCGGCTCGATTAAGTTGAATTCATCGGTTTGCGACTGGCCGTGCTCTGTTTCCCAAAGTCTACCCTCAGAATCCCAGGCAATTCCCTGAGGATTTCTGTGCCCGTATGACCAGATACGGGTGCCAAACGGATTGCCCGGTGCGGGATTGCCTTCGTCATCTACTCTCAAGATTTTGCCGGCTTGCGAGTTAACATCTTGCGCAAGGGAGGGATTGAGAGCATCGCCTGCTGTGATATACAAAAATCCGTCCGGTCCAAATTTTATTCTGCCGCCATCGTGGAATACGGCACCGGGGATTTCATCCACAATAATTTTCTCCTCAGAAAATGTTTTGCCGTCAAAAGTGAATCTGGAGACGCGATTTTGCGTATTGTCGCCATTTCCGCGGTAAGTATAGTAAAGATAAACAAATTGGTTGTTTTCAAAATCCGGATGGAGAGCAATTCCATGGAGTCCGCTTTCGCCTGTTTGCAAAACACCAGAAACTGTAAAAATCTTTTTAACATTTCCTCCCTTGTCGACTAAATTAACTGTGCCTTTGCGCTCGGTTGCCAGAAGATCGCCGTTTGGCAAAAACGCCAATGCCCAGACGACTTCCAGATTTTGCGCATAGACTGCAATTTTGGGTGCCTCCTTCTGATCTTTCGTTTGCTTTTCCTGATTTTCAAAAAGGGGGATATTTGCGGAAGTTGGGGGTTTGGGTTTGGCAACAAGATAGACAGTTGCCAATACTAAAATTACAATAATTGCTGCCAAAATTAATTTTTTAGTCATGCTGGTAATTATACAACTTGTGGCTTAAAATTAGCTTTAAACTTTTTGATATGTCAAAAGACGGCAAAATTTGGCTTTCACATACCGGAATTGAGGGATTGGAAAGATGCCCTCGCTGTTTCTGGCTGTATTACCGGAAGGGAATCAGGCAGCCTGAAGGGATAGTCTCGCGTCTAGCCAACCGTTTCGACATAGTTTTAAAAAATTATTTTGATTCGTTTAGGCCCCAGTTGCCGCCGATGGTGGAAGGTAAATTAAAAGGCAAACTGCAGAACCCTTTCCGCGAAAAATATTTTGTGACAATCGATGAAAAATACGGATTTTGGGGTAAGCTCGATGAATGTTTAGTCGATGGGTCTGGTGAGTTAGTGCCTGTGGATTTCAAAACTTCAAGTTCGGATCCGCGCGAAAAAGAAATTCTGCAGGCCTACGTCTCGCAGATTGATGCATATATTTTTTTGCTTAAGCAAAACAAACAAAAAACAGCAGACTGCGGTTATTTAATTTTTGTGTTCCCGGACCACAGCCAAAAATTACATGAAGGTTTCCCAATGGTTATTCATGTCCAAAAAGTTTTGGGTGACGGCAAAAAAACCGCCCAAAAAATAGCAGGCGCCATTGAAATTTTAGAAGGGAAAATTCCCGACGCAAGCGAAGATTGTGTATTTTGCAAATACCGAAGTACGGTTAATGAACTGGAATCTCCCAAACAAACTTCACTTTTTGGACACTGAGATTGAGATTAAATCCCATAATTATTGCTTTTTTGACAAAATATGTTTAAAATACGTCAATGGCGGGACTAAATGCAGTAAAAATTGCAACATTGGGTTCCCATTCCGCCCTGCAGATTTTAAAGGGTGCCCACGATGAGGGCTTTAAAACAATCTGTGTCGTAACGCCGGATCGAATTCCACTTTACAGCCGTTTTAATTTTATAGACAAGATTATAAAGATTTCTTCTTTTTCCGACTTTCCCAAAATAGAAAATACTTTAATTTCGCAAAAAGCAGTTGTTATTCCGCACGGGTCTTTTGTTGCTTATCTTGGACTTGAAGCAAATAAAAAAATGAAAGTTTCCTACTTTGGCAATAAAAAAGTTTTGGATTGGGAATCGGACAGATTGAAACAAAGAATATGGATGGAAAAGGCCGGCGTACCGGTGCCAAAGCGTTTTAAAAAAGCAAGCGAAATAGACAGACCCGTTATAGTTAAATCATATGGCGCGGCGGGCGGCCATGGTTACTTCTTTGCCAAAAATAAAAAAGAATTTCAGGCGCGGTTTAAAAACTTTCATGCCAAAGAATACATTATCCAGGAGTATGTTATCGGTGTTCCTCTTTATATCCATTATTTTTATTCGCCAATTTCTAAAAAACTGGAGATTCTTTCCATAGATAAGCGCTACGAAACAAACGTTGATTCCCTTGGCAGAATTCCTTCCCAGAACCAGCAGGGTTTGGGAATAGAACCATCCTTTGTCGTAGTCGGGAACAGTCCTCTAACACTTCGGGAATCTCTGCTTGCCGAAGCATTTGAAATGGGCGAGAGAGTTGTTAAAACATCCCAGGCGTTAATGCCAGGCGGCATCTGGGGGCCGTTTTGTCTGGAGACGATAATTACTCCGGAGCAAAAATTTTCGATTATTGAAATTTCCTGCAGAATTGTTGCCGGAACTAATCTTTTTGTTGACGGATCACCATATGCGGCATTCTACTTCGACAAGCCGGTTTCAACAGGCAGAAGAATCGCTATGGAGATTAAGGAAGCGATAAAAAGGAAACAGCTTAAAAAAATTTTAAATTAATGGCAAAAAAAACACTTCAAAGTTGGCAGGGAACACTGGCCGTAATCGGCGTTGACTGGGGCGATTCCGGCAAAGGAAGACTGACGGATGATCTTAGCGCAAGAGCAGATGTTGCTGCGCGCTTCAACGGAGGTTCAAATACCGGACACACCGTAGAAAATCAATACGGAAAATTTGCACTGCATATCATTCCGTCCGGCATTTTTAATCAAAAAGCTACATGCTTAGTAGGCAGAAATGTAGCTGTTGATTTAGATTCGCTAGTTTTAGAAATGTCGGCTCTTGCAAAAGCCGGCGTTTCTTATAAAAATCTTTTAGTTGATGAACAAGCTTCTCTTGTGATGCCTTGGCACAAAATGCGCGACGGTCTTCGGGAAAAGTTAAGAAGCGCCAAAATCGGCACGACCGGCAGGGGAGTCGGCCCCGCTTACGCAGACAGAACTGAAAGAGTAGGACTTTTGGTTAGAGATCTCGTGTCGTCGGATTTTGCAAGAAAAATAAAAGAAGAGGTAAAAATCCAGAATAAATTTTATGACCTAAAACTCAATGCAAAAGTAATCATCAAGCAATACCAAACTTATCGGATCAAAGTTAAAGATTTTGTCGGCAAATCTATTCCAATTATCCGCCAGGCTCAAAAAGAAAAGAAAAATATTTTATTTGAGGGTGCCCAAGGTTATTTTTTGGACATCGATGCCGGTACTTATCCGTATGTTACATCTTCAAATCCCGGCGTTGTTGGTATTGCCAGAAGTTTTGATATTCATCCGTCTGAAATTAATAATGTTGTAGGGATTACCAAAGCATATACGACAAGAGTCGGTGAGGGTCCGATGCCTACAAAAATTTCAGGTGAAGTCGGCCGAAAAATTATCGATGTCGGCAACGAAGTAGGTACAACCACAGGCAGGGAAAGGGCCGTTGGTTGGCTAGATCTGGTTTTGATAATGGAAGCCGCAAGAGCCAATAAGCTAAAAGCACTTGCCGTAACTAAACTGGATGTATTGACAAACATTTCCAAATTAAAACTATGTATTTCTTATAAACTTAACCGTAAATCAACCGATTATATCGGACATGACGCGGAGTTTTTATCCAAAGTAAAACCCGTTTATGAAGAGGTCGGCGGATGGACACAAGATATATCAAGTATCCGTTCATTTACAGATCTTCCCAAAAACGCCCAGGTCTATATCAAAAAGATTGAGGAGTTTGCCAAAGTGCCGGTGAAATTTATTTCTGTCGGCCCAAAAAGGGGAGAAGTAATATATAAATGAAACGCCAAACGCCAAACAATTATACAATTGCGGTTTTAGGATCACATTCAGCTTTAGATGTTTGCAGAGGAGCAAAAGACGAGGGTTTTAAAACATTAGTAATTGTTGAAAAGGGTAGAGACAAAACATATGCAAAATATTTTAAGTCCAAGGGTCCTTCGACAGACTCAGGACGAGCTTCGCTCGGTTGTGTTGATGAAGTGCTATATGTTGATAAATTCAAAGACATTTTATCTTTAAAAATTCAAAATGAGCTAAAAAGAAGAAATTGTATTTTTATCCCCCATCGTTCTTTTGAGGTTTACGTCAACGATTATGATGCGATTGAGAATAAATTCAATGTCCCTGTCTTTGGTAATAAAAAATTACTAAGGCTTGAGGAAAGAACCGAAAAACCGAACCAATATAATTTACTTGAAAGAGCAAAAATTAAATATCCTAAAATTTTTAAAGATCCTAAAGAAATTGATAGACTTGTAATTGTTAAGGTTGCAGAGAAGGAAAGACGATTTGAGAGAGCTTTTTTCCTTGTAAATTCCTACCAAGCTTATAATCATGAATCGGCAACATTAATAAATGAGGGTAGATTTACTGAATCGGCCTTAAAGTCGGCTGTAATTGAAGAATTCGTCTTAGGAGCACAAATTAATTTTAATTTTTTCTTTTCAAAAGTTAATAACCGTTTGGAACTTATTGGAACTGACACCAGAAGGCAAACGAATCTTGATGGTCTATTAAGAATTACCGGTAATTTTCAATCTCAAATAATGCAGGATAATAAGATAAGCATTAAATATGAAGAGGCCGGACATATTTCCGTGACGGTTTTAGAGTCATTACTTGAACAGGCGTATTCAATCGGGGAAAAATTCGTTGCGGCCGCAAAAGAAATGCTGAAGCCTGGGGTTATTGGTCCTTTTAGCCTGCAGTCCTTTATTATGCCAGGTCCGCCCAAAAAGGATATTGTTGTTTTTGATGTTTCACCAAGAATGCCGGGAAGTCCCGGAATATCGGCAACTCCTTATTCAAATTATCTTTTCGGTCAATCTTTAAGCATGGGCAGGAGAGTGGCAATGGAAATTAAGGACGCTATTGAAAAAAATAAATTAAAGGAAATAACAACATGAATTTGACGGTATTTAGGATTAAACCTAAAATATGGCTAAAGTAATGAAAAAACAGGGCGCAAAATCCCTGCCCATCACAGAACTTACAGCAATCAACCCGCTTGATGGTAGATATCGGGAAAAAGTGGCTGAACTTGCGCCTTATGTTTCAGAATTTGGCTTAATAAGAGCAAGGTTTGAGATAGAAGCACAATATT
>MFBF01000068.1:13788-16550 GCA_001774865.1 Candidatus Curtissbacteria bacterium RIFCSPHIGHO2_02_FULL_42_15 | reverse complement strand
GACACGACGTAAAGGCATTGGAAAGAGCTTTCCGCAATCTCCTCAAAGGTACATCGCTTGAAGACTTAGTCGAGTCTATTCACTTTGGTCTTACTTCTGAGGATGTCAACAATTTAGCTTACCGATTAATGTTAAAAAGAGCTACAGAAGAAGTGGCGTTGCCAGCATTAACTACAGTATTAGAGGAGCTGGTTGAAAGAGCTGATAAGTACAAGAATCTGCCAATGTTGGGTCGGACACACGGGCAGCCTGCGATTCCGACGACTTTAGGGAAAGAAATCGTTGTCTTTGCATCTCGATTAAACAGCCAGATAGAAAGGTTGCAGACACTGAAATTAACTGGGAAATTAAACGGTGCAATCGGTAATTTCAACGCGCAAGATTTTGTGTATCCTGATGTCAATTGGATTAATTTTTCTACACAATTTGTACAATTGCTAGGACTTGAACCAAATCTTGCAACTAATCAAATAAATCCTTACGACGATATGATTGAATATTTCCAAACATACCAAAGAGTCAATGGAGTAATAATAGGCATGGATCAGGATTTTTGGCGCTATATTAGTGACAACTGGTTTATTCAAGAAGTAAAAAGTGGTGAAGTTGGTTCGTCTACGATGCCTCAAAAAGTCAATCCAATAGATTTTGAAAATAGCGAGGGTAATCTTACCGTTGCATACGGCGTTCTAGAAACTCTTTCAAGAAAGCTTGCGCAATCTAGACTGCAACGTGATCTTTCTGACAGTACTACAATCAGAAATATTGGTACGGCTCTCGGCTATTCTCTCGTGGGATATAAAAGCGCTTTAGCGGGCCTTTTAAGAATTAGACCGAATGTAGAGAAAATATCTGACGATTTAAATAAAGATTGGGCGATTCTTACAGAACCAGTCCAGACCTTATTAAGAACAGCGAAAATAAAGGACCCCTACTCACTAATTGCCTCTTTGACAAGAGGTGGACATCTTGATGAGGCCAAATGGGAAAGTTTAATTGATAATTTGCCAATTACAGATGATCAAAAAGATAAATTGCGGCAACTAAACCCTGAGAATTATATTGGACTTGCAGTTTCTCTGACTGAGAAAGCGATAAAAGATATTAGGAGTTCAAGGAGAAAAAAATGAAGCCGCAAGTTGCAATCATCATGGGATCTGATTCGGATTTGGAGGTAATGTCTGAATCGGCTAAAGTTTTAGACGAGCTTTCGGTTTCTTACGAAATAGCCATTCTTTCGACACACAGGGTTTCGGAAGAAACGGCTGATTTTGCCAGAAATGCCAAACAAAAAGGTTTCAAAGTTTTGATAGCCGGAGCAGGCGGGGCTGCCGCGCTTCCGGGATCAATTGCTGCATTAACAACCCTTCCTGTTATCGGTGTGCCGATTGCCACAAAATCATTAGAAGGTTTGGATTCTTTGCTTTCTATTGTTCAGATGCCGCCGGGTGTTCCGGTTGCAACAGTCGGCATTAACGCAGCCAAGAATGCAGGCCTTTTGGCAGCGCAAATAATTGCAACTTTTGATACTTCAGTTGTCAAAAATCTTTCCGAGTATAAATCTAAACAAAAAGAAGATGTGCTTTTAAAAAATAAGAAGCTTCACCAAGTAGGCTGGCTGACATATCTTAGGGAAAAGGGAAAGTGATCGACAAAAAAACAATTGTAAAAAATATTCCTCTTTCGATTGACAAAATCAATTACCCTAAACTTGGCAAAAAACAAAGCGGTAAGGTCCGTGATTGGTATATTAAAAACAGCCTGAGGGTTTTAATTGCCACAGATAGAATATCTGCGTTTGACAAGGTGTTGGGTTTGGTACCTTTCAGAGGAGCGGTTTTAAATAAACTTTCAGAATTCTGGTTTGCCAAAACGCGCGACATTTGTGCAAACCACATGATTGGGACAATAGACCCAAACGTGATGCTTGTTTCCGAGTGTCAGGCTTTGCCGGTCGAAGTTGTTGTACGGGGATACATAACCGGTGTTACAGATACGTCTTTGTGGAAAAGATATTCGGAGGGGCAAAGAGTAATTTACGGCATTAAATTTCCGGAAGGTTTGGTGAAAAACCAAAAACTCAAAAAGCCGATTATAACGCCCACAACAAGAGGAACCGGTCCCGGCGGACACGATGAACCGATAACAGCGGCCGAAATTATCAAAAAAAAGCTGGTTTCAGAAAAAACATGGAAACAAATCGAAAAAATCGCCCTGAAGCTTTTTGAAAGGGGTACGAAAATTTGCGAGAAAGCAGGTTTTATTCTTGCGGATACAAAGTACGAATTCGGACTTGATAAAAGCGGCAAAATTACTTTAATCGACGAAATACATACGCCGGATTCATCGCGTCTTTGGCAAAAGTCTTCGTATAAAGAAAGATTTAGAAAAGGCCAGGAAGTCGAAAGCTATGATAAAGAAGTAATGAGACTGTGGTTTGTGAAACAGGGATACAGAGGACACGGCAGAGCACCTCAAATGCCAACCGAGATAATTGACAATATCGCCCAAAGGTACATAAAGGTTTTTGAAAAGATAAGCGGCGAAAAATTTGAAATGGATCTTTCGATTCCTCCAAAAGCGCGAATATTGGATGCTTTGTCAAAACTTATCTAATGGTTTTAGTATTTAATTTCGGCGGCCAGTATGCACACTTAATTACCAGAAAAGTACGCGAACTCGGAGTAAAAAGTGAACTTGTCGTTCCTAATATCATTGCCAGCCAGGTAAAAAAATTAAATCCCCAGGCAATTATTTTTTCA
>MFBF01000068.1:0-13775 GCA_001774865.1 Candidatus Curtissbacteria bacterium RIFCSPHIGHO2_02_FULL_42_15 | reverse complement strand
CCGTTTATGATAAAAATGCACCTCATCCCGACGTTAAAATTTATGGCCTTGGAATTCCAATTTTAGGGATATGCTACGGTCATCAGCTTTTGGCTTATCAGTTAAAGGGTAAAGTCTCGCCGGGCAAAAGTAAACAATTCGGTAAGGAAAAACTTCTTGTTTCAAAGTCTCCTTTATTTTCCGGTTTAGCAGGCGAGGAACAGGTTTGGTTTTCTCATGGAGATCATGTAAGTTCACTGCCTCCGGATTTTAGAGTAATCGCATCGACCTCTTCTTCCAAAATTGCCGCAATGGAAAATGTAAAGAAAAAATATTTCTCGGTTCAATTTCATCCGGAGGTCACTCATACAAGACGCGGCATGAAGATGCTTGCCAATTTTCTATTTGATATTGCAAAAGCAAAGCATGACTGGGATCTAAAAAATATAAAGGCAAGTATTGTAAAAAAGCTCAAAAAAGACTTGGCCGGTCAAAATGTGTTAATGGCGCTTTCCGGCGGTGTAGATTCCTTGGTTGCCGCGACTTTAATAAAAGAAGCCATGGGCAGCAGACTGCATTGTGTTTTTATAGATACCGGTCTTTTGAGAAACTACGACATCAAAGATCTTAACAAGGTGATCAAAAACGTCGGATTTAATTTTTTAAAAATCGTAAATGTCCGCAGTAAACTCCTGAAAGTTTTAAAAGGAATTACAGATCCTGAAGAAAAACGTCTACAAATAGCAAAAGTTTATTTTTCGACTCTTGAGGAAGAAGCCGAAAAAATCGGCAGCATTGCTTACCTTGGTCAGGGTACCATTTATCCGGACAGGGTCGAATCGGCAGCAACCTCCAAGCATGCCGATAAAATCAAAAGTCATCATAATGTTACTTTGCCGCATGGCCTGAAAATTAAAATTGTTGAGCCTCTTTCTGACCTTTATAAAGACGAGGTCAGAAAAATCGGTAAATTGTTAAAAATTCCCCAGGAATTTTTAGACCGTCATCCGTTTCCCGGTCCGGGGTTGGCGATTCGCATATTGGGGGAAGTGACAGACGATCGTCTGGAAATTTTAAGACAAGTTGACGAAATCTTTATTTCAGAGCTTAAATCAAACAATATATATAATGAAGTAAATCAGGCTTTTGCCGTGCTTTTACCGGTTAAAGCGGTTGGGGTGATGGGAGATGCCCGTACCTATTCGTACATCGTTTCATTAAGGTCGGTCGACACCGATGATTTTATGACTGCCGATTGGTCAAAGATCCCCTACGGCGTTTTGGAAAAAGTCTCGTCCCGAATCGTTAATGAAGTCCGCGGAGTCAACCGTGTCGTTTACGACATTACCCAAAAACCCCCTGCAACAATCGAGTATGAGTAAGCTAAAACTTTCCGACTTGGTTGTTGTCACATCCAGCCCTGATAAGCTTGCCGAAATCAATGAGATTTTGGGAACCAATCATAAAGTATCAAAGCTCGATATCCCCGAAATTCAATCTTTAGATTTGGATGAGGTAATTAGCCACAAAGCCAAAGAGGCTTACAAAAAAATCAAAAAGCCGATTCTGGTCGAGGATGTTAGTTTTGAGGTTGGAGCTTTAAAGGGATTGCCGGGGACTTTTATCAAATTCTTTTTAAAAACATTGGGCACCGAAGGAACTGTTGCTTTGGTCGAGGGTAAAAATACAAATACAAAAGTGACAACGGCGGCAGCAATATACGACGGCAAAAATCTAAAAGTTTTCGAAGGGACTATTTACGGAACTTTATCACCTAAAGATAAGGGAAGGTATGGATTCGGATTCGATAAGGTTTTTATCCCCAAAGGCTACAAACAAACACTTGCCCAAATGCCGCCTTCTCTAAAAAACAAAATCGCCCACAGGGCTAAAGCTCTGAGAAAGGTTTTGGCTTATCTTGACAGTTCGAATAAGTAGTTTTAATATTCTTTTTGCTTATGCTCAAAAAACTGTTCGGGATTTTGATAGCATTTTTAATATTGCCTCTGATTACTACCGGAGTTTATGCCGCCAAAAATCTTCAAAGAAGTGAAACTGTATTAGTTCCAAAAGGCGAAGTTGTCGAAGGGGATTATTTTGCGGCAGGCGAAAGAGTGACCATTGCGGGTACAGTTAATGGTGACGCATATGTCGCCGGAGGTAATGTCGTAGTAGAAGGCGAGATTAACGGCGATTTAATTACAGCAGGAGGTACCGTTAATGTCCGTGGCAAGGTTGCACAGGATGTAAGAGCCGGCGGGGGTCAGGTCACTGTTTTAGGAGATGTTGGTGGCAACGTTACTTTGGTTGGCGGATCTTTAGAAATTGCCGATTCTGCAAAAATCACCGGAAGTTTGGTTTCTGCAGGTGGCAATCTTGCAGTTTTTGCACCGATCGGCAAAGGTGCAACTTTCGGCGCAGGTAACGCAACTATCGGAAATTTAATAAACGGTGATGTAACTGCCGGCGTCGGCGAGCTGGCTTTAACGCCGAATGCCAAAGTTGCCGGTGATTTAAATTATTGGAGCGATAGGGGCGCAAATATTCAACAAGGGGCAGAAGTTTCCGGAAAGACTACGCATAATTTTCCTCCAAAGAAAGAAAAGCAAGAATCAAGAAAGGCTTTGGGTGGGGTTTTGGGCTTTTTCAAGATTGTAAGTTTTCTGGCTGCTTTGGTAATCGGTGTAATTTTGATTAAACTCGCACCTCAATTTACCAAAATTACTGCAGACACCATCGTTAAGAAACCTGTTGCGAGTTTGGGAATTGGCCTTTTAACTCTAATAATTACACCAATTGTAATCCTCATTGCAGCAATTACCGTAATAGGTATTCCGATTGCCTTGATTTTACTTGTTCTTTTCTTAATAACTATGTATTTTGCAAAAATCTTTGTTTCTGTAGCCATCGGCAGAAAAATAGTTGAAGTTATTAACCAAAAGGCCGGAGATTATGCAGTCTTTATTTTAGGACTTTTGGTATATACAATACTTACTTTAATTCCGGTCATAGGAGTAATCGTCGGTATTCTGGCCTTACTTTGCGGAGTTGGAGCGATAGTTGCGACTAAAAAGAGTATCTACAAACAGTTAAGGACCAAAAAACTCATTTAATAATTATTTTTTAAATACAACGAGCCGGTAGCCCGTAAAATTCCAAACCAAAGATATTCCGGTTGCCAAAACTTTTGCCATATTTGCCCAAAGTTTTTGCGAATCCACAAAAGTTGGCGGCACATATGTCGTAATGACATAAACTATCCCGCTGTTTATAGCCAGTCCGATTAATGTTATTACAAAGAAAGTCAGAAAGTTAGCGTCCTTCCGCGCTTGGAATACCCATTTCTTGTTCCAAAAAAAACTATTAACAACAGCGGTTAAGAAAGAAACAGCATTTAAGGGAATTATCGAAAGCCCGCTGGTAATTCCGGTTATAAAAATTAAAAAATTCAAAATTCCAAAATCAATTGCCGTATTTAAGACTCCAACTAGGGCGAATTTAGCAAATTGGTAAACAGCTGCAATTTTTTTTCCAACATAAGCAGCCACCAGCATACCTAAAATACTAAGAATAGGAAAACCTATATATAAAACTAATAAACTTATTAAAATTAAGTTTTTAGAAAAAGCGCTAATTGGAATAGAAGAAAAAGGTATATCGCTTTTGGTAGGTATTCCGATACTATATATAGTTAGTATTAAAAAAGTTGCAATTAATAGAGAAATTGCAATTATATAACCAAAATCTCGTTTTTGCATAAAAAATGCTCTATATCTTATTATGAGCAAGAATTCGTCGGCTTTTCAAGCCGTCGTGGATTTTACATGAGATGAACCTTAAAAAAATTAAATTTTTCTGGCCGGCTATATTCCCTTTAATTTTGATTTCTTTAGGGATAACAATAATTTTCTTTGCTTTTTACTCTAAACCATCAAATGTTTCTCAGTCTGCGGAGTTCAGTCAGAGTGAAGCTGAATTGGCCAAAACTTCAGATCAAAGTTCAACACTGGGGTCGGAAGATGTTACTCCAAAAGGAGAATTTTTTAGGGTCACGAGAGTTGTTGATGGGGACACAATTGAAATCGAAGGCGGGCAAACAGTGCGCTATATCGGCATCGATACCCCCGAAACCGTCCATCCTCAAAAAACCGTAGAGTGTTTCGGTAGGGAAGCTTCCAATAAAAATAAAGAGCTGGTTGAAGGAAAATTTGTGCAATTGGAAAAAGATGTTTCCGAGACAGACAAATACGGCAGGTTATTAAGATACGTATATGCAGATGGTGTTTTTGTCAATGAACTATTAGTAAAAGAGGGTTTTGCGCATGCTTCTTCTTATCCGCCGGATATTAAATATCAGGATTTATTAAACAGCGCCCAAGAAGAAGCCCGAAGTCAGAACAGAGGATTATGGGCAGGATGCCAAGAGGGAAAATCAGGCACATCGCAAAATCAAGAAGGCTGTGTAATCAAAGGCAATATTTCATTCTCAACCGGCGAAAAGATATATCATGTGCCGGGGCAGGAGTATTACGATAAAACGGCAGTTGACGAATCAAAAGGCGAAAGATGGTTTTGTACGGAAGAAGAAGCCCAAAATGCGGGCTGGCGAATATCGAAAAAATGAAAAATAAAACTTTTTTAATATTGTTGGCTTTAATAACGGTTTCTGGATTATTTCTAAGATTAATTGATTACGACGAAATTCCACCTCCTGATGAGGCTTTTGATGAGCTTCACTATGCTTGGGGAGGCGCTACATGGATTAAGGAAGGGATCCCCAAAAGCTGGTCAAATTTCGATTCATACACTAATTTCGAATACATTGAAAGATACGGAATCAAATGGCGAATGGTTTCGCCTTTAATTGAGAAACCGCCTTTATATTTCCTGTCAAGCGGAGTAACAGTTATCGCTTCAAATACCAAGGATATATTCAGTACTAGCCATTCTGTGATTCGCATTCTTCCGATTGCTCTTTCAATCTTTACCATTTTTTTAACTGGTATATTTGCATCTAAAATTTTCGGCAATCAGGTAGGGTTAATATCTGCGCTAGTTTACGCAACTGTTCCTACCGTCGTCTTGGCAAACAGAATGTCTGTTACCGAAAATTTGATTACACCGCTTGCTCTTTCGGCGCTTGTAATAATTGCCTACCTAAAGAATAAATTTTCGCCAAGCACACTTTTGTTATTGGGCATAATTTCGACACTTTCGTTTTTGACCAAACAAATTGGAATAAGTGTTGCGGCATCTATGATTTTGATTTTTTTAAAGTTAAAGCGAACAAAAAATGCCTTAGTGATAGGTCTCTTTGGATTTTTAGGAATCATAATTTATCTTTTGATTGGTGCGTACTACGATTGGGATCTGTTTTTATCATTGCAAAGAGATGTAAGAATCGGCCATACGCTTTCCGGTTTGCCGGAAGTGGCCAGTGCCATTTTTAGATTTTTTGGGATCGGCCCTAAAAATCATCCGTTTCTGGATGGAACGGTTTTGGCAGGATACATTTTGCTATTTTCCTCTCCGCTTTGGATCTTAAAAGAGGAAAAAGAGAATTTTCTAAAAAATTTGTTTTTGATATTCCCTTTTGTCTATTTATTATTGCTCGTAATCGGCCAAAGCGGGGCAGGCCCATTCACCTTTTTTGGCTGGTATCTTTATCCTTTATTCCCTTTTTTAGCAATCGTTCTTGCTAAGTTTTTATGGGATTTTTATAAAAAACCTCAACTTTTATCATTAATTTTGTTAAATATTATTATCGGTTCCTCAATTATCCGTTTTATATTCATCACCGTTCCCCGTCAGTATCAATATCTTTGGCAGTATGCATTTATTATGTTTTTTCTGTTAAGTCTTGGAGTATTGCATCGACAAAGAAGAGTTCAGCAGTTTTTTCTAATCGGAAGTTTTGCAATATTCATTTTAGTAAACGTCTATACAGTTTTTAACATGCGGGAGATTTACGAATACAGCATCAAAGGTTTAGACTTTTCGCTTTTTGCAAAATGATAAAGTTTTAAATTATTTTACTGCCGCATCACCTCATTAAAATATGCAGTCACTTTTTCGACATAAATTTTGGGAATTGTCTCATAAGCTTTAACATGTCCGGCCTCAGGAACTATCCAGAGTTCGCTTTTAGGGCTGGCTTTGGAGAGTTCAATTGAATCACCTATGGGTATGTCTTCATCATTATTTCCGTGAATTAACAAAAATTTTTTCTGGGGATAGTTTTTTAGAATTTCTGCGGGAATCATATTATCAAGCCTAATTTTGTAGATAGCTTTTGCCCAGAAGCTCAAACCGAAATAGAAAGGTGGAGGCAAACGCGAGCGACCAGGCAATTCTCGCTCAAGCAGGGTACGGATATTGGAGTATCCGCTATCTAAAACTATTCCACCGACGTCAGGAATCAAGGGAAGAGTTAATAATGTTGTTCCGGCCCCCAAGGAAATTGAAATAATGCCGATTTTGTCGTGATCAAAACCGCGGTTTACAAGGTACTCATACGCCCCTGCCAAATCATATTTTTCATAGTAACCGATGGAATGAATTGAATATTCAGAATTTCCTCTACCTCTAAAATCAAACAGAAGTACATTGTAATTATTCTTGAGCAGATCTTTGACAAGATTGCCGGTGCCAAACCCCGGATCTATTCTATTTTGGTCACTTCCCGAAACAAGAATAATCGTTTTATCATTCGTACCGGATTTAAAAAACCATCCGGAAATATTCAGATTATCATTAAAGCTTTTGAAAATAACGTCTTCATAATTCTGGCTTATTTCGGCAGGGTTGAAGTTTAATGGCTTCGGTGTTGGATGAACCAGTCTATAAAGTGCATAAAGGCTGATAATAAAATAGGCGGCAATGGCAAATACTAATAATGTAATTAGTGCTTTTATCAAGTTTTTCTTAGTAAAATATCGGGTTGCAATTATAGACCAGTTAGTTCGGACAATGACCCAAAAAGCCTGTGTGACAAATTTAGCAGATTCCAAGCGACTTAGAGTTAATTTTCCGGTCTTTATTTGTGAAGCTTTATCAAAAGTTTCAAGCTCACCTGAAGAAAGCAGATCAAAAGTCAGTTTAAAATGAAAATCAAATAATTTTTTCTCAATAGTGCGGGTCGTCTGCTGCTTCAGCGTTTCGATGTCCTGTTGCTTGTTTGGGGATTTTTTACCGATAAAATCCAAAGCGCTGCCCAACTCATAGAGAACCGCTTTAGTCGAATATTTAACAGCGCGCTTTAATGCAAGCGGAAGTATCAAGATAGAAAAAAGCGAAATCCAAAATGGGATTTGGATGGCCTTCCATCTTTCCCAGAAAGTAATTTCTGGTTTGATTAAATGGCGGATATCCCGTCCGTATAATATTTTTCCTTCTTCTTTAAATTTTTCAAAAATGAGGGCTTGGTGGATTAGAAATATAGCAGCCGGCCTCCAAAGGGGCCGAATTATGCGGGCCTTTTCCCAATCAAGCCAGCCGGGCGGGAAAACAAAAATAGGGACATAGAAATGAGCTTCTCTCTCAACGCTTTTGAGAAAATTATCCAGTATCCTTTTTGATTTGACTGTGGAAAGGATTTTTTCAAATTCTGTTTTGTACTTTTCGTTTAATTCCCAGAATACATTGGTTGCAAACTCTTCAATTTCTTTTCGCTTCGATGCTCTTATTAACTGGATCACAAGATCAATATCAGAGACGCCCTTTCTAAATTCTCCTCTGGCTGAAGATCCGAACAAAATTATAAAATCGATCTCTCGGCCATATTTGTCGCTAATTTTCGAAACAAGCTCGGCTAAAAACTGTTCAATTAACTTCTGATCATCAGTCATTTAACTTTATTGTAATATTGCCGATTCTAACTTCCAAGAGAACTCTAATTGTAACTCCTACTGATCCTACCTATCTGTTTTGTTATATTATTAGTCTTGGGGTCTTGAATGGAAAATTGATAATGAAGCATTCCAGAAAAGTCACAAATCTTCTTGTTAAGTCTCTTATAATTTTATCAATTTTTATAGCTTTAGTTTTGATTATAAGTTTTACTTTCCTCAGAGTAGATTCAGATTTTACAGCGCTTGACGAGACTTCTGATTATATTGAAATACCGGATTATTATTCTGATATCTGGTTTAAGGGTCAGGGATTCCCAATAAAACATGAATTGCTTAAAGAAGGTTGGTCTGACCTCCCAGGCGGCGGAAAGATTTTTATCCTGCCAAATGCTCTAACAAAACTGCCATATAAAAATTTGGAGGAGTCCCGGCAGTGGGTGGATTATATTAACAATACATTTCATCCTAGCCCGGCATGGACATTTAATGACAGACGTAGGAAAGGCAATTACCGTTGCATGGCCCAGGCCGCCAGTACTGTTTCTGATTGGCATGCTTTACTGCTAGGCAACCAATTACCAACATATAAAAGTATCTTCACGGGGCAAAGGGAACAAGGGTTAAATTTTAAAATTCTGGACTCCTTATATTATCAAAGATCTACTCAAGATGAAGATAATTATGGTTTGAATCGTAAAAAATTGATGGAAGATCCGGTTTCCCATACTCCCGTACCTTATTCACTCTGGGGTTATGCGCAAATTTTATCTTTGTCAACAGAAATTGATCCTGCCAGTAATCTTCGAGTTCAAGACTACAATCTTCCTATTACATATAGATACAAGCCAAGTGATTTTCATATTTACTCTAGGCCCATCACAATTTTTAGGAATAAAGCTTTTTGGGAAATAATTTTCAAAAAAGAACCGAAACTGACGCAAAATACTATTGATGCAATCCATAAACACGGCATTCTTTATGCAGGTATTAAAGCAAGATTTTCAATGTTAAATGGCAATCTCAAGAAAACCAGACTTGGGTTTATTCCGCTTGCTTTTTTCTCAGGGCATGGGGTGTCAATAGTAGGTTATATTCAAAAGGACGGCAATACTTATTTCGTTTACAGGGAAACCTTTGGATTTGCTAATAAAGAAACACCAGAATCTGGAGTTTCTTATCGAATGTTTCCGATTTACGGATTTAACGAAATCTATGCTTTTTCTCAACCTCTGGATATCAACGTAACTAAGTTATCACCGACTGAATTTAATATTGTTGTGCAAAATGCAGAAGGCAAAAATATTGATCTTGCAATAGAGAAGGAAATTTATCCAGATGATCAGAATGTACAAATTTCAGAATCGAACGATAATTATTTTATTACAACTAAAAACTCGACAAAGGTTACTATTGCCAAGGACTATTTTTTTCAAGAAAACGGCGACTCTTATACAGTTCAATTACAATAAGCACTGTCTCCGTCAATTTGTTCAGAATCAACTAAATTGATAGACTGAAATCGTGACTTCAAATAAATATCCAAAACCCAGAATTATCCATATTCTACAGATCATTCATTTCGCATCATTTGTATCGGCCATTGGAGTTATATCCCTTCTTCATATAATTACAGAAGATTTTCTGGATATCCTAAGAATGCCGGCGTATGTTAAGGAAATTGACCCGTGGGCAGCATCCGATTGGCCGGGATCATTCCATTTTTATCATTTGATCTTAGCTTTTTTTATATTATTGACCCTAATAAACGCACTTGGTCTATTTTATTATTCAAAAAGAATCTGGAGAGTTATCTCTGACTCCTCATCTTTTCTTAGCTTTCTGATAATCTGGCCAATTTCTTTGTTTTTTGTCTACACTTTAGCTTCAACTGGTCCTTTAGAGTCAAAGACTGTACAATTAGCCTTATTTTTTTTCACAGTAACTTTCTTTCTATTTATTCTAGATCTTGTCACTTGGTATATTGATGATCAAAGTTTAATAAGATACAAACCTTTTCGAAAAAGGAGTATCTAAATACTGTGCTTTAAAAATAAACTCCGCTGCAGTTGTTGGTTTGGATGCGGTTCCCATAACCGTTGAGGTTGATAATGCAGATTTTTATTTTTTAAGTTCAGCCAACAATTTATTAACTTCGATGGCGGCAACTGAAATAAACTGGTCAGCCCCTCCGTAATATAGAAATATTTTATTGTTCAAGGTTACAGCCCCGCAGGAAAAAACTGTTCCGCCTCTCAAGCCTTTATTTTCATAAGTTTCCATCGGTTCTAAAATGGGGTATTCAAGGCGGGAAATAATTTTTGATGGATCGGAAAGATCCAAAAGCGCTGCGCCAAGCCTGTATTTATTATCAAAATTGGAAAGACCATGATAGATTAAAATCCAGCCTTCTTTTGTTTCAAGAGGCGGCGGCCCGATTCCGATTTTCAAACTGTCCCATTTATCAACCCTTGGTTTTAAAATGATTTTTCCCATCAAAAAGCCATCGTTACCGGAAAAATTTAAGTCATCTGTCAAATCAAACCAAATTGATTGACCAAGTCTGTGAAAAAAGGCAAACCTGCCATTGATTTTTTTAGGCAGAATACATGCGTTTTTGTCCATCTCGCCAGGAGGTGAGATGAGAACCGGTTTTTCCCATTTCCAAGTTTTATTTAAAAAGTCGCGGGTGGAAATTGAAGTAAATGCGACTCTTGGAGGATTAACTCCGTCAAAAGCTGTATAGCACATATACAATTTATCCCCGATTTTTGTAATTCTTGGATCTTCACAACCGGAAAAACCGCCTCCTTGTTTATTTTCGAAATCTTCCCGCGGAACATAAACGGGGTCAGGTAGCCTTGTGTCAAGATGAACACCATCAGAACTCGTGGCATATCCTAAAACAGAGGTATTATCTTTTCCCTGTGCCCTGTACAAAATATGCACTTTTCCGTCTTCAAACACTGCGCCTGCATTCAAAGTAAATCTTGATTCCCATTCATGTTCGTGAATTGGTGAAATAATCGGGTTATCGGAAAATCTTTTAAATGATACTTTATCTGTTGATGGAGAAACAGTTATATACTCAAGATGCTTCAATGTTTGAAGTAGTTTTTCGAGTTTTACAGTCGCAAGACAGCAAACGGTGTCAGCAGCACCATAATAAATTCCTAGATCTTCATTATATACGAGCGCTCCTGACGGGAATACGATATTTGGAACTTCGCCAACAAGTTCATAGTCCTCTTGAGCGGTTAAAATAGCTTCAGTTAAAGCTCCGATTTTTTTTAATGGGTTGTTTAAATCAAGCAGACATGTTTCGATGCCGAACGTTTTTTGGTCCGAAAAATAATTCCTGATGTATGAATAAATTAGAAGCCAGCCATCTTGGGTTTTAACTGGTGGCGCGCCGACTTCTAGATGGTCGTTGTCTGATCTTAAAAGGGGAATCACAAATTTATCCAAATTCTTATACCATTTATTCCAAAAATCTTGATCCCAAATTTGCCTCAAATTATCAAAAAAAGCAACGGCGATTTTTGCGGGCGGTTTATCGGTGTTAACAGTTAAAACTGCAGCGAACTTGCCATTAATTTTTTCAGAAAACATCGCCATCGCCTTTGCATTAAATGGTGTGACCAGATGCTTTTCTTTTATTTTTTTAAAATCGTCGCTTATAGCCAGTGCCACTTTAATGGAATCGGCATCGGGAGGAAATTTTGATAGTGCCGTATAAAAAATTAAATAGCTGCCCTCAATTTTTGTTACTCTGGGATCCTCACATCCAAATCTTTCCCAGCTCTCGCTTGGAATAATAAATTGTCTGCGGTTTGTAAAATGAACGCGATCAGAACTTTGGGCAACTCCAATAGTTGAAAGGTTAAGTTCTTGTCCTTCAATTTTCGTTTTTTCTGAAATAGCTCGGTACAGGAGATGAGTTTCATTACCTGCGCCGACTGGGCATCCATTAAAAGTCGCAACAGCTTCCCACACATTTTTTTTATCTGGAGAAAGAATCGGATTTGCGCTAAAACGTCTTACCGTAAGCATTAATTGAGATTAAATCGGCTCGCTAATTCTTCTTCTTTATGTTCTTTTAATTTATTAATGAAATAATCGAAATTTTCATGCGCGGCACAAACAACCGTATCGGCGCCGCCATAGTATACGATCAAATTGCTGTTAAGCTTTATGGCTCCGCAAGGGTAGGTGACGCCGGCTTTATAACCCTCATTTTCATAATGTTCATCGGGTTCAATAATCGGCATTTTGGTGCGATATAGAATTTTTGTCGGATCATTTTTATCCAAAATCATCGCCCCAATTTTATATCTGCCTGGGTCTTTCTCTCCAACAGCTTGGTAAATTAAAAGCCAGCCGTCGTCTGTTTTGATTGGAGTAGCACCTACACCCACTTTTCTTGAGTCCCAATAATTTTCTCTTGGTGTTATTTTATATTCCCCTTTCAAAAATTCCATATCCTCAAATTTCAAATCATCAACAAAATCAATTAATATATCCGGAAAAATTCTATGAAAAATTACGTACTTACCGTTAATTTTCTCAGGCAGAATACAAGCGTTTTTATCAACCACTCCCGGCGGAGACATCAATACAGGCTTTTGCCAATTCCAAATCTGGTTGTGAAAATCATTTTCATTTATTGAAGTCAAAGCCACTCGTGGCGGATTTGTTCCGTCGTAGGCAACATATGTCATATAAATTCGGTCATCGATTTTTGTTATTCGCGGATCCTCCACACCTCCGAATCCACCTCCACCGGAAGCAAATGGGGAGAACGTAGGGTGTGGTGCTGGCTTCAGGTTTTTTCCTTCAAAAGGCTGAGAAGGTTTATAGATAGGTTCTGGAAAACGTGAATCAATATGTAGCCCATCCAGGCTTGTTGCATATCCCAAAACGGATATATCATGATCACCAATTGCCCGGTATATAATATGGACTTTACCTCGGTCATAAAAAGCAGTTGGGTTAAATGTTGCCTTCGATTCCCAAAAATTTTCAATTATCGGCTTGATAATTGGATTATGTTTCAGTTTTTTGAGAATTACATGAGGAAGGGTTTGTCTCTCAAGAGCCTTGTCAAGGATAAACGGGTGAACCAGAACAATTACACCTTCCTTGGATTGCCAGTATGTCAGTAACTCACCATGATGAAGGGCAATTCCAATGGGCAGCAAATTCATCTTGTGCCAGGCTTGATGAGGTTCCCAGAGGGGGTCTTCGATTAACTTAACCAGTCGTGCTGGATTGTTCCTGTCAAAAAGGGCAGCGTGCAGAGAATAATGAACACTGCCGCCATCAGGTTTTTGGTCATAATAAAAAACCAAAATCCCTTCATCCAATAGATATGTATGGCCAACTAAAAGAGGGGAAGTTCCGAAAAAATCCCTTTTTGGCACAAGTACCGGCGTCTTTTCAATCTGCCATTTCTTAAGATCATATGAGTAAGCAATATTTATCGAACTTTCTCCAAAATACATTACATATTGCCCATGGTATTGAAAATCGGAAACGAGACTCGCGGCCTCTTTCATTTTTGAGACTTTTCCGATTTTTTTAAATCCTGCGAGATTTTCGGAAAAAGCTCCGAATAAGTTTTTCGACTGTTTGCTTTTAAGCTTGTAAGAAAGAAAGTAACCTTGATGAACTTTTGCAAGACTAAGATCACTTATTTTTCGTGCATCGACGCGCATTCCATCTTCGTCTGTAATCTGACAAATTGGGTGAAAGAGGGAGAAGTTTATTCCGTCACCACTTGATTCAATCCTAAAAAAACTGCCTTCATCGCGGGTTAAATGGTAAAACAATAAAACGTTTTCTCCATCACAAAAAACTCCCAGCGGAGTATGCTCTGACTTCTTGAGCACTTTGTGGCTCATTTTAATTTTTCTGCAAGAGGCTACTCTGTTAAAAGTTAGATCGGAG
>MFBF01000067.1:2091-7865 GCA_001774865.1 Candidatus Curtissbacteria bacterium RIFCSPHIGHO2_02_FULL_42_15 | reverse complement strand
AAGATATCACTAGTGGAAGAGCTCACAAAACTTTGAATCCCACGTCACACCCCAACAATGTGGCACCGACAGAAGAACCTCCGTCAACTAATACTCCCACCAGTCAACCTAGCCAGTCCTAAATGCTTCTTGCGCTTTCAGTAATTCTTCTCACTTTTGTTTTTGCCGGACTGCTTTTTGTCATTATCCTTTTTATGTTTTTGTTGTTTGATGCTTTTTTGGACTTGCCGTATGTGGCAACCCAAAGGCGCAAGATTGAGATAATTATGAAATTTGCGCAGGTTAAAAAAGGGGAAACGGTGGTGGATTTGGGCTCAGGCGACGGCAGATTGCTTTTCGCCTGCGCCAAAAAAGGAGCAAGGGCAATCGGTTATGAAATCAATCCGCTTTTAATTTTTATAACTCTCCTTCACGCAAAATTAAAAGGGTTTTCTGATAACATTGTGGTTATTAGGAAAAATTTATGGAAGGCGGACTTGGAGGTGGCCGATGTTATTTTTGTCTATGCCAAGAGAAAGACAATGCCAAAATTCGAGGATTTTGTTTACAAAAACGTCAAAAAGGGAACACGTTTGGTTGTGAACACAAACCCCTTTCCAAACAAAAAGCCTCTTAAAGAGGAAGACAAAATTTTTCTGTACCAAGTTTGAGCAAATTTATTGTTTGAATTTTATAATCAAAAGCTCAATCAATGAGTATTGTGCTATTGTAATAATTAATATAATTATCTTCTCCAGAGAGCCTAATTTATACTTTGTTGCTTTACTACGCAAATAAACACCGACAATTATCCCAATAAAAGCAGATATAAGTAAGGCAGAAATATCTAGTCTCATTTCTTGATCGAGACTTGCTGCAAAATTTACGATTAGATTGAAACGTGAAAGTATTAGGATGAGAAGTAACTCTAGCCCTACTAAAAGGGAATTTGCGATTATAAATGTGGACAAAAATAAATCCAGTACACTATCTCTCCTTGCACGTATTAAGGAGATTACAAAGCTAACTGGTGGGAAAATTAAACCAAATACTACATAGGGCCAGATAGGTTTGGCAGTGCTTTTTTGTTCTATTAATCGATCTAAATCTCCAATGGTTTTAGGTTGATCCATATTATTTTCATTTGTTATTAGTATTTTAACCTCTCGTTGCCCGAAGTAAACCCCATCTTACCTTGTCTGCAAGATTTAGGGCGGTGTAGAGGCGGGGACGGAGGACCAAATCATATGTCCCGATGTACTCAACATGCTTCCCGCCGTAGCCGTCTTTAAATCGGTGAAAACCGTACCAGGGATTGGTTTTATCAGCATCAGGCGGCAAGGCTCCCCACATGTCAAATGTCTTAAAATTTAGTTTCTTGCCCATGCGGATTGCTTCCCAGGCGACCAGATTCGAAGCCATGACCTCTTTATGCTCAAGTGACGATCCGCCATAGGGATAATAAAGCGTGTCACCAAAATTCAAAAGCATCCAGGCAACCAAAGGCTTCTTTTGATACTGTGCAATTAATACCCTGGCCATTTTGGCAGGTTTTAGCGTTTCCCAGACTTTTTGGTGATAAGCAGGCGAGTGGCCGAAATACTTTTGGCGTTTGGTTGTTTCAAAATATAGCTTTAAATAAGTTTTAAAGTCTGAATCTGCAGTTGAATCATCAACTTTTACTCCCTTTTTCTGCGCAAGCTTGATGTTGTAGCGGGTCTTTTGGTGCATTTTGGATAGCAAATTTTCCTCAGACTGAGTCAAATCAACAAGAAAATTATATTTGGTGAACAGCGATTTTGTGGAACGAATCAATCCTAATCGCGTTAGTCGTTCGCTCGTACTGGGCGAAGCCGAAGTGTCGTTAGTCGTTTCGCGACCATTTATAATATTGGGCTCAATCTTTATAAAAGCCGCTTTTTTTTGGGCTCCGAGGTCAACAAGCGCATTAACCATTGATTTTGTCGGCATCGGGCCTTTGGGAAAGTAGCCGATTGTGATGTTTTTGAAAAAGGGGACGGGGTGAAATGTCAGCTGGTAAGCAGCTTTAAGTTTATTGCCGGAATATTCTCCCAGCCGCACTAGATCAGTCCCCATTTTCTTTCGAAACTCGCCCCATTCCCATGACTGGATTACGTGAGTAACCAGTTTGTTCCAGTCACCTTTTTCTTTTTGGCTAACTTCGCGAACCATTTAAAATATTATAAACTTCTCCAGCATTAATGCCGAAGTTTTCAGCAAGCCGAATATAACAACAGCCAATTATTCCAATATTCTTAAGAATTTGAGAATGAGGAGGTTTTGGGTCTGAGAAGGTAATAATAAGCAAGAGATGTAACTTCAAGAACCGCAAAAGTGAATATAAAAATACTCCAGATGCTTATTCGTTGGAGTCCGGTGTGCAATACCAAGAGCCATAAAATAAGGTAGACAACTCGATGCAGTCTTTTCCAATTTTTGCCGAGAGTTTTTTGGGAAAAGTTGTTTGATGTCAAAAACATAAAAAATATTAAAAACAATGCCGAGGTTCCAAGTACTTCAAAAATGGGCCGCGGGAAAAGAGGAATCTGGTCGGTATAAATAGAAATTCCCCTTACCAGCTGATAGTGGGAAAATGCCAGAACAAAAACTAAAATCCCCAATTGTCTTCTGAAAAGCGTGATGATTCTGGTTAATTTGATTTCAACACCAAATCTGCCCAAGATTCCCGGTAAAACTACGATGCCAAGTAAAGTCAGTGCTGTTCGGCCAAACCACACGCCGCTTGTGTAAAAAAACTGGTCAATTTCGCCTTTTTTGATATATGAATTTGCCCCAAAAATCAGAAAGATGATAATAGCAAAATAAATATATTTTAAAAAGGGAATAATCTGCGGGCTTTTTCTGGCAACCTTTTCGTACAAATCCGCCTGCCAATCTTTGCTATCTGTCACTTACTTATTTTACCAAAGAGAGCCAGCCATTTTTGAGAAATTTGAGATTAGACGGGAGTAATTAACTCCTACTGAATATCGGTGACAAAGCGCGGGACTTAATCGGCACTGGTTATTCCACAGTATAGCCTTTGTGTTGCTAGATCTTATTAAATCAATAAATAAGTTTTCTAGTTATATTACAATAGAATTGTATGAAATTTTCGCCGCGCATTATATTATTTAGTGTTATTTTCTTGGCGCTTGTAGCTGGTGTAACTATCTTGCTACTGTTTAATCCTATACCAGATTCTAGTACAATTCCCCAAGGCAGAATTCAATTTTCCATGTCCCCATGGGATATACCTCAGTCAAGACGGCAACTGCAGCTGGTATTTGCAGCGAGAAAGGGCGGTGAATCATTGGAATTCTATTGGAAAGGTAAAAATGGGGACGGGATTCGTGTGGTGGCAGATAATCAGACGGGTAAGTTGTATGGGCAGCATCTGAAAGAAGGGATCTACGAGTACCACGAGATAGGGAGTTTTTCATTGGAGAAAGGTGTTATTCACGCCAATTTTCTTCCAGGAAGTACTTTCATTTACTCTAGCGGAGGGTTTGATTATGGTGACGTGATTACTGTTCAAGTACCGATCGAAACAGAAATCGCATTCACGGAACCACTTCCAAAAAGAGCAGAGTAACTTTTATTAAATCACCAAAGTTAACTCTTCCGGAATGTCGGTCACTATTTATATTTTTCATTGACGGGGTGAAGTCGCAAGACCTACACTGGATTTGTACAGATGAAATCAGCGGTGCGCCTGTTTTTGGCGATCTCTCTCATTTTCCAGTTTCTTTTTTTGATTCCCCCAGATTCTTTGGCCCATTGTCACCAGCTTTCTGATAAATCCGGCGATTCCGGATCCTCTTTTGGCTTTACAGATATTGTTTCAACAGAGCTTTCTAGTCAAGGGAACTCAATCGGGGTAAGAGTTACAACCAACGGCAATATCCCTAACGGCTTTGGTACGACCGGCCAGATGGTCTTTGGAATAATGTTTCCGGCAAGGCTGCTATCTCAAGACGCAAATGATTCCGGCATCAACTTTATAACCGCCCATTGGAAAGAAGACGGCACTGGCTGGGAAGGCAGTCAGTTTATCTATCGGGAGTCCCTTCAGTCCATTCCTTGGTCTGCCAATATTAAAATTGACGGCAATACTGCCGGCTTTTCGATCCCCAAAGAGCTGATTGGTAAAGGCGGCTTGGCTTATTTAGTGACTATTGGTTTGGTTTCCGAAGACAGTGAATCATCGGATTACTTGCCGGATAATGCTTTTAGCGACTGTTACGTTGTGCCTTCCGAATCACCTGTCGCTGTGCCTCAAACTACAGGCGGTACCGAAGGCCAGCCGTCTCCCCAGGTTGTTTTAGAGGTTCCTAAAAAGGAAGGGAACAAATTCATTGAGCGTCCCGGCGTCAACCGCCTGACACAAAAAGATCCGGGCGAAAGTCTGGTTCTGCCTGAAAAAATAACGGCGAGTTCTTCTCCGCAAATCATTCAGTCTCCTCAGCCACAAACTACCGAAGAAACCAAAGCCTCCAAACCGCCGGCTCTTGCAGTTGGTCTGTTGATTATCGCGCTTTTGGGTATTGGTGCAGTCGGCGTCTCAAAATACATGCTCAAAAATCAGGAGGGTGAAAAACAGACAGATGATTGCGAAAAGATAAGGCAATACATTAAGGATAAAAAGGAAAGAATAGAGGAGTACAAAAAACGTCAGGATGAGGCCACAAAACGGGCTGAGGCCGGTCAAAAAAGCGGCGAGTATGACGCCAAAAGAATCGGTGATGATTTAGCAAGGGAGGAGAGAATCTTGAAAAGACTCGAAGAAAAATTAGCCGAGTGCGAAAAGAAACATACACCCAAAGACGAACCTGGAACAGGCAAGACCGAGCCTAAAATTGCACCCAAAGGCAAGGGCAAAACCGTCTCGGAGAAGGCGTGGGAAGAATACGGCCGGGATGCCGAAGATACTTTTCTCGAATCGGGCTATGATAAACCAACGGGCAAATGCCGCGAAGGCGACAGGAAACACGCAGAACAATACGATTGCAGTTTTTGGATTCTGGATAAAGACGGAGATATCGAAATCGAAACTGATTACAATTTAGGTGACAGTGCTGGGGCCGCTTCAGGTTTTGGCGGTTTCCTTAAAAAACTAGGCAAGCTGATTGGGTTTGCTGCTCCAGGGGTTTTGAAAATACCGGCCAAGGCTATAGGCAAATTATTGGAGTCGGCAGGAGAGGCCTCTGAATTAGTTTCCAAAATGCCCCAAAGAATGCCCATCAGAAACGTTACAATTCCGGTTATTAAAATTACCAACAAGTGCCGAAAGTTTTATATGTGTATAGGCGGCCGCTGGGTTGAACGTTTGGAACTTGAAGGTTCAACCAGAACAAAGGAAAAAATGCCGCTTTTGGATGCAGGCGATAAGGACAAATACATGGACCGCAGTCAGCTGGCGAGATTTTTAAAAGAAGAAATCAAAAGACGCTGTAGAGATGAAGGTTCTATTTCCGGCAACCCCTGCACGCAGTGTCAGAATCAAGAAAATGTAACTTATGGGCAGTTATGATGATTATGATTGCGGGGAGGTGAATAAATTGTTCCAAGTAGAAAAACATCAAATACCAACACTTTTGGCAGCGGTTTTTGCCGGTGTTTTTGCAGGTTATATTTTGGGTTGGTATTTTAGCCCTAATAATGTAAATCAGAGCGTACAAAATCAGCCAGCAGTACAGGCAAGTCCGTCGCCTGAAGTCTCCAGCAAACTTTCGGACGTTACCATTTCAGATTCCGGCGAAATAATCATATCC
>MFBF01000067.1:1793-1947 GCA_001774865.1 Candidatus Curtissbacteria bacterium RIFCSPHIGHO2_02_FULL_42_15 | reverse complement strand
CAGTAAATTTTACATATGATATTATGACAAATATGTTTACTTTTCCTAAAACAACAACAGTCCGCGAAATTCAAAGAAATTATAAAAAAATCTTTGATGAGGTAAAAAAGACCAAACAACCTGTGGTTGTGCTAAAAAATAATAAACCCGAAGT
>MFBF01000067.1:0-1658 GCA_001774865.1 Candidatus Curtissbacteria bacterium RIFCSPHIGHO2_02_FULL_42_15 | reverse complement strand
TAAAGGGAAAAACAAAGGTAGCCTTTCACAATATATTCCCCAAGATAGACTCGCACACTTTTAATTAATGCAAAGGTTTGTTTTAGACAGTTCCGTCATTCTTAAGTGGCTTGATCAAAAAAATGAAGAGCGGGTCAGAGAATCAGAGGTACTCTTAAAAGAATTAGTTGTTAACAAAATAGAAGTTCGTGTCCCAGAACTTGCTAAATACGAGATAGGGAACACCCTTCTTTTAAAAAAACAACTAACTTTTGACCAAGTATGGGAAGTCTTTAATTTTTTGTATGGACTCCCTATCAAATTTATCTCCGAAACAAAAGAGCTGGCGAGCCTCACGTATAAGTTCGGACAAGAGTGGAAAATGACATATTATGACGCAGCCTTCGTCGCTCTTGCCAAACTTACTGGGGCTACCTTAGTTACCGATAATCCAAAACACCAGGCGCAAGTTAAAGGTGTTAAGGTAATAGCTTTAGAAAACTACAAATAGATCAACCCCTCAAAACTTTCTTAAAATTTGCTACACTAAAATCATGCGCAAAGGTTTTGCCCCATTACGAACCCATTCACTTTGTTTACCATGCGTATAGAGAGTAAGTTGTACTTGTTAGACTAAAATCATGGGGAAATTAAAAATTTTCCTTATCAACATTGGATCCACGATTGTAGTATCTTTTTTATTCCTTTTTGTTCTGGAACCTGAATTATTCCCTTTAAGTTTCCTTGTCCGATTCTTTATTTTCCCGTCCATTTTTGGATTAATTATTCCATTGCTGTTTTTTTATCTTAAAAAGATAAAATTGCTGGGTGCGTTAACAATTTGGATTCTAACATCTATAATAATGATTAGTTTGATAATAATCTTTTTTACGCTCGATCCATTTTTACTTATGTACTCATGACTTATTAAATCGCCAATTATTTAAACCGCCGAGATTAACTCCTCTGGTATATCAGTCACAAAGCGCGAGATAAGGTTTGTATTGGTTATTCCAAAGTATAGTCGTTGCGTTGCGAATGTAAGATAAATTTTTTTCTGAGCGCGGGTTAAAGCCACATAGGCAAGTCTTCGTTCTTCCTCAAGCTGGGCTGCCTCCAGCATGCTTCGGGAATGGGGAAAAAGCCCCTCTTCAAGCCCGATTACAAAAACAGTATCAAATTCCAAACCTTTGGCGGCATGGGCAGTCATCAAAGTTACCACATCAGACACCCCTTTTCCCTCATAAGATTTTTCCGGCGTAATCATACCTTCCATTAATGCCACATTTTCCAAAAGCGTTCCTAAATTCTCAAAATCTGAAGCTACGGATTTTAACTCTTTGACGTTTTCTGCGCGCATTAAACCCTGTTCGGTGCCGTCATCTATTAGTGCTAAATAGTCGGTTGCCCCAAGAACTTTGTCAATCAAGTCTATCGGTTTTATTGTTCGAGCTTGTCGAGAACCCTTCGGTCTTGAGCTCAGGGTTGAAAGACTTCTCGGCTCGCCTTGCTCGCTCGAAGAGTAATTGAGTTTTAGCTTCTTAACCATCTCATTAAACTTTTCAAACCGCTTTTTGCCCAATTTCACAATCCGGTTTCTGGCAACATTGTCCTTTGGGTTAAAAATCAGCCTAAGGTAAGCCAAAACATCTTTAATTTCCTTGCGCTCGTAAAACCTC
>MFBF01000066.1:8229-13421 GCA_001774865.1 Candidatus Curtissbacteria bacterium RIFCSPHIGHO2_02_FULL_42_15 | reverse complement strand
AACCGGAGTCTCAGGCTCAGGAAAATCAACACTTGTCCACGAAATTATTTATAAAGCGGTAGCCAGCCATTTTTTCCGTACAAAGGCAAAAGCCGGCAAGTTTGAAAGAATCGACGGAATCGAAAATCTTGATAAGGTTGTCCTGATAGATCAATCACCGATAGGCAGAACTCCGCGGTCAAACCCGGCAACCTACACCGGAGCGTTTACATATATCAGGGATCTTTTTTCTAAAACAACAGATGCCAGAATCAAAGGCTACAAACCGGGTAGATTTTCTTTTAACGTCAAGGGCGGCAGATGCGAGGCCTGCGAAGGAGAAGGTCAGGTAAAAATCGAGATGCAGTTTTTACCGGACGTTTATGTCGACTGCGAAGTCTGTCAGGGTAAAAGATACAACGAAGAGGCCCTGGAAATTCACTACCGCGGAAAAAACATTGCGGATGTTTTGAAAATGACTGTCGATGAAGCATTGCAGTTTTTCCAAAATGTGTCGACAATCAAAAATAAGCTGGAAACAATCTATGACGTAGGACTTGGATACATCCGGCTCGGACAACCCGCACCGACCCTTTCAGGCGGAGAAGCACAACGGGTGAAATTGGCAACCGAGCTTTCCAAAAAAGCAACCGGCAGGACACTTTATATTCTTGACGAACCGACAACCGGGCTTCACTTTGCCGACATTGAAAGACTGCTGTTAATTTTAAAAAGGCTTGTTTCTACGGGCAATACTGTTATTATCATCGAACACAACATGGATGTTATTAAAAACAGTGACTGGATTATTGACCTTGGGCCGGAAGGCGGTGACGAAGGGGGCAGGCTGGTTGCAGAGGGGACACCCCTTCAAGTATCCAAAGTAAAAACTTCCTACACAGGGCAGTTTTTGGCAAAAAACTTGTAAGATCTAAAATTTCCATAATATACTAACTGTGACAATTAAATGCGTTTACTTGCCCGCGTTATTTTTTGCTTTTTTCTTGCTCCTATATTTTTTGCGATCTTCTTTCTGGCTCTACCTGCCGATATTTTGGCAGACGGCGAGTTTCAGACAGACTACGATGTAAATTATAAAGTTGACGAAGGTGGCAAAACAGAAGTTATCCAAACAATAACGCTTGAGAATAAAACCGCCAATTATTATGCTGACCGCTTCGAGCTAAAAATCGGCTCTATTAAGGTTGAAGACGTCCAGGCCGAAGACGGAATCGGAGCAATCGATCCGCAAGTTAAGTTTGAAGAAAATGTCAGCACTATT
Organism: Candidatus Curtissbacteria bacterium RIFCSPHIGHO2_02_FULL_42_15; assembly: GCA_001774865.1. GTDB lineage: Bacteria > Patescibacteriota > Microgenomatia > Curtissbacterales > GWA2-41-24 > MFBF01. The sequence goes on along the minus strand of MFBF01000066.1, from coordinate 12,160 downwards.
GCCCTTAAATTAAACGAGAGAGTCATCGGCCTTGGCAAAAAAGTCACCATCAACCTTACATATTCATCCGCAGAGCTTGCCACCAAATCCGGACAAATCTGGGAGGTTTCGATTCCCAGGCTTGCCAAGAGTCCCGACCTTAACAATTACTCGGCTGAGATGACCGTTCCCATATCTTTCGGCCCGGTTGCTTTTGCTGTTCCCGAGCCCAAAACTCATGCAGAAACTGCCAAAACTCAGATCTTTACCTTTGATAAGGATCAGCTCACGTCATCGGGCATTTCCATGTCATTTGGCCAAAATCAGGTCTTTGAATTTACCCTCGATTATTTTCTGGAAAACAGTAATCTGACGTCCGCAACGGATGAAATTACGCTCCCCCCCGACAATAATTACCAAAAGATAGTTCTTTCCAAAATCGAACCGGCACCAGAAAATATTACAGTCGATGAAGACGGAAATTTTATTGCCAGCTACAGACTTGGCCCAAAATCACAAACCGCTATTGTTGCAAAGGGCTACGTTGAAGTATTTAGTAAACCATTCAGAAACATTGAAACAAAACTAACTGATGACGAGAAAGAAAAATACCTCCAGCCCCAAAGCTATTGGGAAACGGATTCTGCCCAGATTAAAGAAAAAGCCCAGGAATTACAAACACCACAGGAAATATATAAATTTGTGGTTGACTACCTCAAGTACAGTGACGAAAGGTTAAACCTTGCCAAAATTGAACGTCTTGGTGCACTGGCTGCCATGAATAAGCCGAATAATGCCGTCTGTATGGAGTTCACGGACCTTTTTATCGCCATTTCCAGAGCAGCAGGTATCCCCGCCAAAGAAATCGTCGGTTTTGCTTATACACAAAATACACGCCTTAGGCCTCTTTCCTTCACTGCCCAAGGAGACTTGTTACATGCCTGGCCTGCTTACTGGGATGATGAAAAAGGATGGATTCAGGTTGACCCCACATGGGGTTCAACTTCGGGAGGTTTGGACTTTTTTAATAAAATGGATTTTAACCATGTGACCCTGGCCCAAAGAGGCCTTTCTTCAACACTGCCTTATCCCGCGGGCTCCTTTAAAAAACAGGCGGATGAAGATAAAAAAACAGTCGATATTACTTTTGCCACAGAGCTCCCTTATAAAACTACAACACCCGAACTTTCACTTTCCGCACCGCAATTTGCAGTTTCCGGTATTCCGCTAAAATTAAGGGCCGAAGTCAAAAACATCGGCTCGACTTCACTTATAGATCAGATACTGACTCTTGAAAGCAGTGCTTTTGAGGTAAAGTCACAAAACCCAATTCCTGTAAAAATTCTGCCGCCCTACTCTAAATTACAAAAGACCTACGTACTCAATAGCCCAAAGCTGTTAGAGGAAAGAAGCGACAATGTAATTTTAAGTTTTGCCGAATCGCAGATCTCAAAACCAATTTTTGTAAAACCGTTTTTCCTATTCTTTATTTCCCTTACTGCGATCCTAAGTTTAATAATTACAATTAGCCTTGTGATAATCTCGTTTTTAATCTACAAAAAATTTCTTGCAAGGTCCAAAAGGTAGACATTTCCTGTAAAATTAATTTCTGTGAATTTGAAAAAGGAAATTGCCGGGCTTCCCGGCTCTCCGGGTGTCTATATTTTTTTAGACGCGGGCGGAAAAATCATATATGTTGGTAAATCGAAATCAATAAAAAAACGCGTCTCATCATATTTTCAAAATAAAAACCTCGGCGAAAAAACCAACCTTCTTGTTAAAAAAATTTCCAACATTAAATATATAAAGGTGGAGTCGGAATTTGAAGCCTTGCTCTTGGAAGCAGAGTTAATTCGCAAAAATCAACCGTTTTTTAATTTTCAGGCCAGAGACGACAAAAACCCGCTTTACATTAAAATTACCAAAGAAAAAATTCCTCTGGTTTCTTTAGTCAGAAAACCTCAAATTTCAAACAGTGATTTTGTCAAAGGGCCGTTTCCATCGGCAAAAGTTATGCGGAACCTCCTCAAAACCGTCCGCAGAATCTTTCCCTACTGCCATCACAAAAATCTCAAAAAACCCTGTCTTTACGTTCATCTCGGATTATGTCCTTTCCCCCATGCTTCAGAAGAGAATAAAATTCATTACCTCAAAAATATCAAAGCTATTAAAAAACTGCTGTCCGGCAAATCGAAATTCTTGTTAAAGTCACTTATTGCCGATATGCAGAAATTGGCAAGTTTGGAAAAATTCGAAGAGGCCCAAAATATCAAAAAACAAATTGCGAAAATCGAATATATGCTTTCCGAGTTTCGGGATCCTGTGGAGTTTCTTACTCAACCGACTCTGGTTGATGATCTTTCCGCCGCGCGACTTCAAAGTCTTAAAGCTGTACTTAACCTTCCAAAAATTCCCAAAAGAATCGAGTGTTTTGACATCTCCAACACAGCAGGCAAGGAGGCAACCGGCTCCATGGCTGTTTTTGAAAACGGCCAGAGTCAAAAAAGCCAGTACCGGAAATTCCAGATTAAATTTAAGACCACGCCTGACGATTATCAAATGATAAGGGAAATCTTGTCGCGTAGATTTAAAAACAGCTGGCCAAAACCCAATCTGATCGTAATTGACGGCGGCAAAGGCCAGTTAAACGTTGCACTGTCTGTTCTTAAAAAGGGCAGTATCGAAATTCCTGTAATTGCCATTGCTAAAAAGTTTGAAGAAATTTACCTTGCCGAAAAACCGCTGCCGCTTCGGCTTGAAAAACAAAACCTTGCACGTCAATTGATACAGGCGACAAGAGATGAGGCTCACAGGTTCGCACTTTCTTACCACCGGCTGCTGCGCTCCAGAAAACTGTATAATCGCTTGCAGAAAACTCCGAATTAGTTGCAAATTTAGCTGGGGAGAATACGAAAAGTGATTACATACTCCGAACATTGTAGAAAAACTTAGGAGTTTTGTGCACCGCCCTTCTAAACTTAAGAACAACACCGAGGCCTTTCAGACCTCGGAAGTTTATGAAAAGATAGCATAATTTTTGCAAAAATTGATATGATTTTAATATGCGCCATTATTTGAAAGCACTGGTTATCGCAGCAACCACGCTTTACATTGCCCAAATGGCGGTACCTACAATCTCCGTCGGCACAGGTGTCAAAAATTACGCACTGGTTGTTGGCGCGATATTTTTAATAGCCCAAATCATTAACCCGATTTTTTCTCTGGTTCTTTTGCCGATTAATCATTTGACCTTTGGCCTGGTAATGTTTGTTTTAAACATTGCACTCTTTTTTGGTTTAATTAATTTTTTACCCGGATTTACAGTCGGTTCCTTTGATTTCCCGGGAGCCACAGTAGACGGTATTATTTTGCCTGCTATCAACTTCAACCAAACATCAACTGTCATTCTGGCTGCCTTTGTAATCGCACTTGTCCAGAAAATCCTGCATATTATTTTCGAGTAGCCTACAACTTGCCCAATTTGCAAACAAAAGTTAAGATACCACTTATGTTTCTGTCTTTTTTCAGAAATTATCTGGAGCTGCCGACTAAAAAAAAGCGGATTATCTGTTTGGGCGGGGGAGTGGGAACTGCCCAGATTTTAAAGGGCTTAAGAAGACAGCCTTATGATCTTACTGCTGTTGTCTCAATGGCAGATGACGGAGGTTCTGCGGGTAGGCTAAGACGCGCTTTTTCGGTACCGCCGCCTGGTGATATCGTCAATTGTCTAACGGCACTTTCAGACGAAGAGTCAGTACTTAAGGAACTTTTTGTTTATAGGTTTGCCGGCAAGCGCTACGGCAAAGATACCGACCTTGGCGGTCAGAAACTGGGCAACTTAATTTTCGTGGCTCTTGCCGACATTTACAAAGGTGATCTAAACCGCGCTCTGGAGGAATTTTCAAAAATTATCTCAACAAAGGGCAGGGTTTTGCCCGCTACTTTAGGCGAC
>MFBF01000066.1:0-8185 GCA_001774865.1 Candidatus Curtissbacteria bacterium RIFCSPHIGHO2_02_FULL_42_15 | reverse complement strand
GGAAGAAAATATTGATCTTGGCAAGTACAACGGCGGTGGGATACTCTCCGAGGTCCACCTAGATCCCCCCAATGTCAAGACCTATCAGCATACACAAGATAGCCTTTTGAAGGCGGATTTGATAATAGCCGGGCCGGGGGACCTGTTTAGCACGGTTTTACCTGTTATTATTGTGCCTAAAATTAAAAACATCTTAAGAAGCGCAAAAGTCCCCAAAATTTTCATTGTGAATATTGCCAATAAACCGTTTGAGACCCCGAATTTTGCCGTATCGGACTATCTTCAGGTTATGAAAAAACACCTTGAAGCGGATGTTTTTGATAAAATTTTGGTCAACGTAAACCAAAAGTACAAAATACCCAAAGGTTTAAAATATAAATATGTTCCGGCAACCCAAAAAAATCTGGAGCGTTATCAAGGACGGATAATAGAGGGTGATTTTGTAGATGAAGATTTTCCTATTTATCATGACGGGCAAAAAGTGGCAAAATTAATGGAGAAAATCATTCCATGAAAATAGCGCTTTTGGTTCTCCAAATCATCGTTTCTGCGGCCCTCATAATAGTAATTCTGATGCAGGCGTCGGGATCGGGCATCGGAACAGCCTTTGGAGGCTCCGAGAGTGTGTACCGTTCAAAAAGAGGAGTGGAAAAGCTTTTTGTGTATCTGACAGTTTTCTTGGCTGTTATTTTTTTTATTCTCTCGGTGATCCAGGTGCTAATTTAACTTTTGCATGCTTTCATACAAAGTGCCCGCGAGAAGGTTTAAATTCTGGGTAAGTATTTTTGGTGCTTATATTAGCCGCTACAGAATCTGGATTTTGCTCTTTTTCGTGTTTGTATCGGTGGCTACTTTGGGTTTTAAAATTTTCTGGCAGCGGATATCTCAAACCAATGTACTTTCAATCGGCTATGTCGGCACATATAAGCTTGAGAACATACCCACAAATGTACTTGCACTTGCCACCGACTCCTTAGTTAAAGTCGATAAGTCGGGGAAACCTCAGTCTGCCATGGCTTCTCACTGGACAACAGCAGATGATGGTAAAAAATACATTGTATTCTTAAAAGACAATCTTAAATGGCACGATGATACCCAAGTTGACGCAAAAGACATTTCGCTTGCGGTTTCCGGTGTCTCAATTACGGCCTTGAACAACAAGGCAATCGAGTTTGACTTGAAAACTCCGCTGGTTTCCTTTTTGCAGACTCTGGATAAACCGGTTTTTAAAACAAATTCTTTTTACGGCACGGGTCAATTCAGAATTGTCCATATTTCCAAAGTTGAAGATATAGTAAAAGAAGTTAAATTGACCCCCAAGAACAAAAACCTTCCGAGAGTCGAAATAAAGTTTTATCCAACCCAATCTCAGGCACTGGAAGCCTTAAAAATCGGGGAAGTAAAAGTAGCTACCGTATCAGAGGCATCAGACCTGCAGTCTTGGCCTAATCTGGAAGTGGAAAGAACCCTTGATGAAACAGAAGCACTTACAATTTTTTACAACAACGACGACCCTTTGCTTTCGTCCAAAGAATTGCGCCAGGCTTTAAACTACGCAATAAACAGGCAGGAATTTGACGGTGTTCTTGCCCAAAGTCCGATTTATCCGTCATCGTGGGCCTTTAACCGGACTGTAAAAGGATACGACTATAACAGCGGCAAGGCAAAGGAATTAGTTTCCAAATCCCAGATCGAAAACCCCACTATTACATTAACAGTCGGGCCCGCGCTTGAAGAGATAGCCGACAGAATAAAAAACGACTGGGAAGCAATCAGTGTAAAGGTGGTTATCAAAAAAGAAAAAACCGTGCCTTCTGAATTTCAGGCGCTTTTGGCGATAAACGAACTGCCGCGTGATCCCGATCAGTATGCACTCTGGCACTCAACGCAAAGTACAACAAACATCACCAAATACAAAAACGTCAGGGTCGATAAGCTTCTTGAGGATGCCAGGATCACAAAAGAGGAGGATAAAAGAAAAGATCTGTATTTTGAGTTTCAGAAAGTTTTAACAGAAGATGCGCCTGTTGCCTTTCTTTACTATCCTTACAAATACCGTGTTGTTTACAAAAATGTTAAACCCTTGCTTTCAAAACTCCCGGAATAATGTGGGTTCTTGAAGATGAGTTATTAGAACCAATTATTTTTCAGATACATCAACTTCAACAAGTTTTTCAACTTACTTCAGCTGCATAATAATGAACTGCTTTGCCCTGTCTTTCTGCTCTAACGAGACTTTGTCTAACTAAGTTTCTGAGCTGTATGTCTGGACGGTGGTGCAATTGCGATCTAATTTCTTTTGGCCTAATACCTGGATTTGATCTAATAACTTCGAGAACCATCAAGTATAGTTCTTCTTGGGGCAATTGTTTTGAATGTCCTGACGAATCCTTATGTTTTATTATTGCCTCACTTATATAGTTGCGCCAAGAGATTTTCCGCCAGTTGTTAAGCAACTCTTCATTATCAGCCAAGCTATTCTCTATTGGTTGTATTAATTCCTCAACGATCCTTTTCCCTTCTAAGGTGATTTGTACTTGGGATTGGATCTTACTTGCAACAAAAAATTCATGTTCAACTATATCCTGTTTAATAAATCCAGATAGCACCGCTGAAATGTCTGAAGCCAGAGAGTCTTCGGGTCGCTTGGGATACTTATCTTTAAGATGATTGACCAAGAAGTTACGATCCACTGTCTTATATTTAAAAATAAGATCAGCTACCCGACCCGTTAAACTTCTATAGTTTAAAACCTGAACAACTTTGTCTTTTTGCGCTTGCTCCTTAAGTCTATATTTATACAGTCCCTTAATTTCTGGGTCTGCAAATGTATAGATAACAAGTCCAAGTTGTGCAAATAATTCAAGATGTTTGCTAATTGACATTTCATTAATATTCAGCATAAGTACAAGATCTACCCGTCTTTGAGGCAGTGTGTTAAAGCAAAGCTCTTTAAGGATTTTTGTTCGATTAATAACTGATCGAGTTTCACCTCCTCCTTTTGATGTTGGACCAAATATTTTGTAAAGAGAGGGAGCAAAATCTGCTGATTTTTGAATCAGACAAGCAGCAATCGGTTGGCCATATTTTTTGCCAGTGTTTGTTAATCGATAACCCGTTACATATTCAGACGACCCGTAATATACAATATCAGCCTCTGAGACCAAACCGATGGGAATTAGTGTTTTGTCGCAATATGATGCCTGAGTAGATAATGCAGTTTCCCAGACCCGAGAACTCTCGTCAATAAACCTATTGTGCAAATCAGTGATAGTTATTGGGTTGTCCGAGAGACAAAGGAGAGTTAAACATTTGGCTTCAGAATTTCCAATTGCCGAAAAAACAGCTTCAAATCTTTTTTCAGGGTCAGTCGGAAATTCTACTTCTTCTTTATTGACACGAATGTCTAAAATTTCTCTATCTTGTGCACGTTCTGGAGACATTACGACAGAAATTATATCAGGAATGAATAATCAGAACAACTATAGGGTAACTTGGGTGGCTGAGGGGACTCGAACCCCCGACATCCGGCTCCACAAGCCAGCGCTCTAACCAACTGAGCTACAGCCACCATGAGTACGCCTGGAGGGACTTACTTCGTCGCTTCGCTCCTCAGCATAAACTTCTCATCCCTCCAAACACTTCAACAATCCTAGTGACAGCTTGCACTGAGCTTGCCGAAGTGTACGCCTGGAGGGACTCGAACCCCCAACCGATCGCTTAGAACGCGACTGCTCTATCCGATTGAGCTACAGGCGCAGTGAGCGGGATAGGGGAGTCGAACCCCTCTTTTTCGCTTGGAAAGCGAATGTTGAGCCGATCAACTAATCCCGCCCTAGCAACATATTTTACCAAAAAAGGCACTTAAGGGTTAAATTTCAACTCTGCAATAACCGATTCCGAGAACTCATCTTTACAAATTCAGTTCTGTCACCACTCGAAAATTTCCTAATTAATCCTTATAATTAAAGTATGGAGGCAATTCAATCGTTTGGAGGTATTGCAATAGGTTACTGGTTTTATCACTTGCTTACTCAACCTCTCAAATTCAAAAACAAACTTCCCCAGATTAAGATAAAGGCTTTGGAATTTTTACCTAGTCTCAAAATAAAACTCAAAAACCATATAATCCACATTCACCATTGGATATTTCTTTCCGCAATCTTTGTAGTTTTATTAACAATAACAACCGGTTTTGCTCAGCTTTTAATTTTTAAGAGCTTTTGCGTTGGAGGAATTATTCAGGGCTTCACCTACAGCGACCGATTTAAAATTATCATCAAGAATTAACCTTCGGAGTTAAATTCCAATTCCGCAACAACCGGGAGATGGTCGGAAATAGTAACTTCGGGTACTTCCAGTTTTTTGAGTTTGAAGTGACTGGATGTAAAAATATAATCAATTAAAAAACCCCGGGGCGCGATTTTGTGGACTTTAGGATGGTTAGTCTGCAAAACACCCGAGTTCATCATTAGATTATTGGCAACGGCATTTACTAATCCTGCAGTCCTGCTTTGGGGTGCCGCATTCATATCGCATCCTAAAATAAAAGGTTCTTTTAAATTTTTAAGAAAACCTGCGACTAACTTTGCCTGTCTCAAAGTTTCCTCCGTATCCGTAGGCGGTGCAGTCCACGCCGCATGCCAGGAAATTGCACGTATTTTTTGCCCGTCTAAATCACACTTGACAGAAAGCAAATTTCTGGGAAATTTTACAAAACTCTTAAAGTCATTAAACTTAGCCAAAGTAAAATCCTCAAAAGTTTTTAGAACAAGCGTTTTCGAGCCAGTTATCTGGTACTTAGAAAAAACGGCATTGCCCAAATAGCCGTTTGGCGAATCAACAGGCTTCATTACTTTATCAATAACGCCATTTAAACTCAGCTCCTTTTTGAAATACTCAAAAAGATCAAGATTTTTGTCACACAAGTTCATTTCTCCGGCAGTCACCTCCTGCATAGATATAAAATCCGGATTTTGATCCTTTAAAAAACGCATCAGATCATCCAAGTATTGGCCCTTATAAATATTTATCTGGATGAATTTAAGAACACTCACGCCCATCTTTATATCCTACCTTTTTTGAGACCGTTTTTTGAAATCTTTAAAATTAGAAAAAGTTGTGCTAATAATAGGATAGTGTCAATTATTAAAGCAGAGTGGGGTACAAGTAAATTTCCGCATTATTACGGCGACATTTCAAGGATATTCTTTCTGCTTGCGGGAATTATCATGCTTCTCGGTTTGCCGATTCTAAACCAGACTATTTCAGTTCCCGCTTACATTTCTATTCTATTTGTCTTATCCGTAGTTTTTATTGCCGGAATCACCAACCCGGCGCAAAGAATGTTAAGTGTTCTTGATTTGATCGTTTCCTTAGTCGGCTTTATCGTATTCGAATACTATTCGGTCAAGGTTTTTGCAGAAGGGAGTATTTACTTTATTTATCTTATTAACCAGGCCATTGCCATACTTTTTTTGCTTGCTTTTTACTTTGCGGTAAAAACGGTCCGCGGTTTTATCGTTCCTGAAAAAAAGCCACCTACTGTCTAAATTTTCCACGCTTGACAACAATATAGAGCTTGATCTAAAATTTTCACAGATTGCGGACAAGATCCGCGGTCTTTTTTTAAGGGAAAGATGGGAAAAGAAAGATCGAGACGTACTAAAGATCAAAAATTCGCAAGGGCTAAATTTCTTGTGAAAAAATTCATGCCTGGTCCTGTAGCAATTGATCTAGAAACTCAAGCTAATGAGATTAACATACAAATGCCAGTCACAAGAATTGCTCTTTCAGCTCCATATTTAAACGGGAACGGACATACTAGTTCTAGTGAAACACTTAAACAGTCAAACCCTCAGCAAATACAGGTGGATAGATCTCTCATGGAGATGATTGTTGCAGAACATATGGATTGCTTAGACGATCCTCATGCATTTATTATGCCCCCACTAAGCCCAACAAATATGATGAAAGAAATTCCTGACTTTGACGATTACTCCGAAGACTCATTGCCTTAAATCTCTCATTTTTCCCGCTGATTATTCTCTTAAAGAACACTAATCATATACAATTAAAAAATGACGAAATCATATTTATTCACCAAAGAAGGCTATGGTGGGCTTAAAGACGAATTAGAAAAGCTAATTGCACGCAGACCGCAGGTTGTCGTAAACCTTACAAATGCCCGTGAACAGGGCGACCTTTCGGAAAATGCCGGCTACCACGCGGCCAAAGAAGAACTTGGGCAAATCGACAGCCGGGTTAAGGAAATAAAATATCTATTAAGAGTCGGCAAAATTCAGGAGTCTGCACAAATCGAACAAATCGGCTTCGGTAATACGGTTACGGTACACAACGGTGATGAAGAACTTACGTTCACGGTTGTTGAGGAATTGGAAGCAGACCCTGCAAATGCAAAAATTTCCACCAGTTCTCCAATCGGCAGAGCTTTAATTAACAAAAAGATGGGGGAGAGTGTAGAAGTCGAAACACCCAACGGCAGAATTATCCTCAAAATCCTCAAGATTTCCTAAAACTTGAATAATCTAGAAATAAGTTTCAAAGAAGAAAAAGACAAGAAGTACTCCAAAAGACAAATTAGCAATTGCAACCAGCAGCCAAATTAAAGATAGGGTACTGATTTTTTTCAGGTTTAATACATAAAAAACGGGTACTGACACCAAAAAAACCAGGATAGAAATTATGCTTTTCCCAATCCAGTGATGAGAAAAAGTCTGTGTAAGCCAGCTTTTGAATCCCGCATCCAATTCTCCGCATACGGTCAAAAGAACAATTACAACAATCGTCAAAATAACAGAAAGAATAATTGATGAAAGAACTGATTTTTTATTTCCCATATTATTTTCCAACAGCTCCCGAGACAGCAATCCCGAAAAGCATTATTGCAAGCGCTACCGAAACCGTCGTAAAACAAAGTCCAGCAACTGCAAGAGACAGTTTCTTATCTTTTTTAATGTCGGGTTGACCAAGATAAGTTACTGCAAAAAGGGTCAGCGTTAAAAACGGCAAAACCAGAAAAACGTGTTCTTTGGTCTCCATCAAAACCGAATGTACCCAGGAAAATTCTCCTTTTAAAATAATCGGTTTTACCGATTTGCCGTAGTAGCTTGTATAGTAATAACCGCCCGTGATCCAGGAAGCGACAAAGGACAACAGCGCCAAAGAAGAATTTATCTTAAGCCACTTAAAATCAGCTTCTTTTTTGAAAATAGACAGAAGATAAGCGGTAAGAAAAATTATCCCCAGAGTCCCTAGAAAAATGTGCGCAACAAGAAAAAATATATTCACATCGTTCATGTAATTTATGCTAAATTATGAGTGTATTTGTCATTTGCTTTTCAGATATGTTTTCCTCGCATATTCAAGTAAAAAATATACTAAAACTACAAAAACCCCAAAACCCAGCATGATTGCAAAATAAGAGGCGTGAAGACCCCGCCAGATACCCAAAATCATGGCCGCATACCATGAAGCAGTTGAAATTGCGCTGCCAAGCTTGAGATTAACAAACCGGAAATTCATAAGAAGTGCTATAAAAATAAGAATTAATAAAATTGTCATTTTTGCCAAAAATCGCCCGCTGTAAAAAACATCCGAGCCCAAAAGTTTCATCCGCCACAAAACAAGAAGACCAAGTCCGGAAAATGTCAAAATAATAAGGCCGATCCTAATAACTGTAATGCAGACTTTTAAAATCTCGTGTTCAAAAATGTCGATCTTTTTGTCTTTGGCAAATTTTATGGCAAATATTTCGGCAAAAGTTGAACCGCCAACCCCAAGCGCGGTTCCTAAAACATGCAGCTCTCTTAAAAATACATTCCAATCCATAAACTTGAATTTTCTCAATCCTAATATATGCCTAATTACAAGTGAAATCAATGCAGATATGCAGAAACCCTAATTAAGTCGACCTGTACAAAAGTTCTCCAATCAGAAAAGCTTTGATCAACAAAAAAATGGGGTAGAGCGTAGAAGTCGAAACGCCAAATGGCAAAATTAGCCTCAAAATCCTCAAAATTTCCTAGGCTTTTTTGCCTGCTATTTTAGATTTTTGATCTGTGCAGGTAAGACTGAATCTTTATTTCTTCATTTAATAGCATTTTTCCGGATATTAATTTCATAGCTATTTTATATTGAGTCAAACATGCAACAAATAGCAGTG
>MFBF01000065.1:10765-14657 GCA_001774865.1 Candidatus Curtissbacteria bacterium RIFCSPHIGHO2_02_FULL_42_15 | reverse complement strand
TTAGAGGAGATAATGGAAGAGGCTATGGGTACAAAAATCAAGTTGAAATTTGTGCTTGTCAAAAAAGCGGACCAGGCCCCTAAGCCGGTTAAATCAAGCGATGTTATCGATATTGATTCGCAGGAGCTGGAAAAAATTGCCCAGGAGATATTTTTGAAATGATAAGAAAAATACTTATCGTACTTGCGTTTGCATTTTTTGCGACAGGGTGTTTACCAAGACTCGGTAACGGCGGCGGGGCTACCTCCCAGAGCGAGTTTGTCAAAGCCAAACCAGTATCGGGTTTCCCGAATATGCCCCGTTATCCCAAGGCCCAACTTTTAGAATCTATAGACGATAAGGATTCATTTGGTGCCTCTTTTATTGTTGATGAAGAGCTCCAAAAGGTAGTTGATTTTTATTTTGGATCTTTGCCCCAGTTTGGCTGGGAGGTAACCGATATTAAAAAGACGGACTCAAGAAATGTATTTGAAGTCAGAAATGCCCAGTACAGCGGTGAAGTAATAATAAACACAGCTGCAGACAGCAAAAGCACAGCAATTTCCGTTTTTGTAGAACCGCGTTAAAATTTCGTTTGACCTTACCATTTCACAGCTGTTAATATGAAATAAGCCGTGAGAAGATTCGCAATTGGTGTTGTATCCTTTGCATTACTGCTGTTTTTTTCCGTAAATTTTTCCCTTTACGCACAGACTGAAGATTCATCGAGTCCTGATACCCAAGAGCAGGGAAGTTTTCAGGGAAAACTTGATAAGTTAAGGGAAGAGCGCATTGAAAGGCGACAAAATCTTATAGAAAGACATAAACAGCTTCAAAAAAGACGTCAGGAGTCTCGGGAGAAAATTGCCACAAAGACAGCAGAAGTTAGAAAACGGGTTGTTGCGAGGATCAAAACTGTTTTTTTAAAAATCTTAGGAAGGTATGAGGCGGCACTTGCAAGACTCGATAAAATTGCCCAGAGAATAGCTTCAAGAATCGACAAACTTAAAGAGCGCGGAGTTAATACTACCGAAGCTGAAACTGCTTTGGTTGCGGCAGAAAGTCTTGGCGCTACAGCTTCTTCGGCAATCGATAATGCCAAGCTGAAAGTAGATGCAATTGATCCCGAATCAACATCCGTCAAAGATGCGGTTATGACTGCCAAAGATGCGATAAAGGGTGCAAAACAGGCATTGAGGAATTATCATCAGGGGTTGGTTGGCGCTATACGTTTGCTAAAAGCATCAAGCGATTTAAGATCAACGGAGGAAAGCAGTGAGTAAAAATTTGAAGCCGGGAAATGTTTTACTGATTGCAGTTCTTATTGTAGCTGTTGTGGTTTTTGCGCTTGTTTTTGCTTTTTACAATTTTGGGCTGGGTACAAAGCAGGAGACCGGTGGACCTAGCGTGGTCAGGGATGAACAAGTCCAAAAGCTTGAGACCTTATCAGACTCTGACGAAATCGGTGCAATTGAGACAGATATCGATTCGACGAATCTTGAAAATCTGGATCAGGAATTAAATCAGGTCGACCAGGAACTTCCCAGCCTGTAACATCCAACACCATCATTTTCTCTATTGACAGCAATTCATAAAGAGCGTATTTTCAGAATCGAATGAAACCGTTTCCGACAGACGAGAATTTTTACTGACTGTTTCTGTTCCTTTAAAATCCAATATTCAAATAGCACGACTCGCGGGTCACTTATGAAAAAGGCAAAAAAGACTTCTAATATCAGAATCCTGTGGTACTCGGTTTTGGTGTGGGTTTTTTCCTACATTGTGGCAATGATTGTGACAATTCCGTGGTTTTATTTGGTTTTGCCGTTTATTGTTTACTCGACTACAATTTACTATTTCAAGAAAACAGAAGCTTCGCTTGCGGCTGGCCTGAAAGCAGCTATCTTTTGGTTCATGACTATTGCAAGTATAAATTTACTTGAGATTTTCGGGCCGTATTATGCGGATTTTAGCCTTTATTTTTCCGATCTTAGAAATTGGTTTTTGTATCCTTTAATCCTTCTGATTCCGGTAATTTATACGATTGTTTCGGAAAACAGGCGGTTTTTGAAACGCAAAAGAGCAAAAAAGACCGACATCCCCCATTTTCTCGTGCGGTTTGGCCTCCATTGACTTATCCTCTCTGGAACTTAACAATCGGATTATGTTAAGCTTTTTTTTAATATGCGCGATTTGGCAAACCAGTCTTACGGCCAAAACAAATCTACCGATTCGAAATTTTTAAGAAGAGTATTGTTTCTCATCTTTGGGGCAATTGCAATTTTGGTAGTTGGGAAATTATTTTTTTCGGCAGGCAGTGTAATTTCCGGACAGTCAGTTGTTTTGCGCGATGCACCGACAGGTTTAAAACCGGTTGAGGCTGATACCGATTCATCTGTGTCAGATAAAGGCGTCAGCTTGACTTCACAAACGGCAAAGCTTGTAAATGTTGCCGGAGGGGGCGGTTCGGGTACTGCCAAAAGAACTTTCGGTGCGGGTACCTATTCTTTGGATATTGACGCTAATTTGCCCGATCCTGAAGGTAATAATTACGGGGTGTGGTTAACAGGTGGCGCTGAAGTTTTGCTTGTGGATTACCTGAGAGGTTCCGGTAATTCATGGGGTTACGAACTTAAGGATAAAGATAAGTATTCAGGCTTTGACCAGATCTGGATTACATTGGAGATTACCAAAAATGACACGAAACCGGAAAAACATATTTTAGAAGGAAGCTGGTAATGATCAGGCGAGTGATGGTCTTTGGGGCGTTTGACGGATTGCACCCGGGACATCTGGATTTTTTTAAACAGGCCAAAAAATACGGCGATTTTTTAATTGTTTCTGTCGGGACCGACAATAACGTTGCGGCGATAAAAGGCAAAAAGCCGCTTTTTAATCAGAAGGAAAGACTCGCACTGATTGCGTCTGTTGAGTTGGTAGACAAATCAGTTTTGGGTGCCGAGCGCGATTTTTATGAGGAGATGCGAAGACATAAACCGCATATTATTTGTCTGGGCTACGACCAATGGGTAACGGAAGCTGATGCGAGGGTGAAGCTCGACCGCGTGGGGTTAAATAAAACCAAGGTTATCCGTCTTAAGCCATATAAAACTTCAAAAGCCAAATCGACAATTGTTAAGAAAGATTCTGTAGACTGGTGAATTTAACTTCTTGTTAATCCTCTAAAGAGTTTTGCGGCGAGTCCTTCTTTGTGCTTTTTGGAAATTTCTTTTTCGCGGTGCCTGATAAGCGCCTTTTTCATCCGGTCAGTTGCCCTGTCAATTGCCTTTGTGACATCTCTTTCTTTGTCGACAATTTCCAAAATTTTACCGGGAACATGAACGGTAATTTCGCAGTAATAATCGTGGTCTTCGCTTCTGTGGGCCTTTTCGGCAAAAAGCCGGACTTTAAGATCGGTGATTCTTGCATGGTACCTTACGAGCTTCTTTGCTTTTTTGTCGGCGTAGTCTTTGAGTTTGGGGTCAGTCTGAATATGAAGACCGGTTATGGAAATGTCCATGATTAGGCGTTTAGGCTTATGGGTTTTTGGGTAGGTAGGTTAATTATACTCATTTGCTTTTTATTTTAAAAACTTGTAATCTAATACCCACGAGCCCAATAACCTAATTGCCCAATAGCCTAACAGATGTTTGATAAACTTCAGCAATTAAAGGAACTTAAAAAAATGCGCGATGAAGCGATGTCCATCCAGCGCGCCTTGGACCAGGAAGTGGTGGAGGTTGAAAAAAGAGGCGTTAAGGTGAAAGTTACACTTGCCCAAAGGTTTGTTTCAATTGAAGCGCAAGGCAGGGATGATGAAGATATTAAAGAGGCTGTAAACGAGGCCGTAAAAGAAAGCCAAAAGCAGGCTGCCCGCAAAATGCAGCAGATGGGCGGACTCGAAGGCTTAAAA
>MFBF01000065.1:374-10701 GCA_001774865.1 Candidatus Curtissbacteria bacterium RIFCSPHIGHO2_02_FULL_42_15 | reverse complement strand
TTTGAAACGATAAGAACCCCAGAAGGCATGATTGATCACTCTTTTGGTCCATATAGTGAAACCAGAGAACATCTTGATCCCTGGCTGCCGAAGCTTTTAGGTGTATTAAATATTCCATCGGGAAGAATCTTGGAACTTGGATGTGGCCGTGGTCAATCTGCGGAGACAATTTTACCGTTTGTGGGGTCCGATTCTGAATTTATCTTATCTGATTCGGATCTTGAATCTTGCATAGATTGTGGGTGGAAATTCAGAGATCAGGACAACGTTTATGTCGATCACGCCGATGCTCTAAGTGAATTGGCTTGCCATAAAGATGACTCAGTTTCCCAAGTTTGGTACTTGAATGGAATTCATTTGGACGAGCAAAGGGCTCAGGTTATCAACACATCTTACAAAAAACTTAAACCCGGAGGGCTATTGATAGCTAATTCGTCTTTTACAACTGAATCAGAGCCAGCAAGTGAGATAAGATTTTACAGGAGATGGATTGGTCATGCGATGAGAAAATTGAAAGCAAGAGATCTTCACCTTCACGATCTAGTAAAGCAGCATAATACGATGCAACGGCTTTCAAAGCGAGACTATGACGAATTATTTAAAGAAGTTGGCTTCAATTTGTTGGATTTAGAACCCTTCAGTTTATCAATGGAAGACGAAGGGTCACAACTAAAAACTACAATAAATGGTCTCTTTAGAATTGCCCAATACACTGCGTGGATTCAAGGGAGTATGCCTGTTTATGACGAAGTAGAGCCGATTCCGCCGGAAATATTGATAGGTAGGCTTGACACAGTTACACTCGTTCAGCAGGAAGCACTCCTCGAGGTTTATCCTGAATTGATTGGTGCTAGAGTCACTCCTAGGAACAATGCAATTTGGGTTGCGAGAAAACCAATTCGAGATGAAGTAATAAGGACAGAACCTTTTAAGAAATAACTTCTCTGCTATACTTTTAAAAGTGAAAGTTCCCAAAAGTGTTGCTTCCTTAATCGAAGCCTTTGAGGCGTTACCAGGAATCGGCCCTAAAACCGCGGCCAGGTTAACTTATTATCTTTTGCACGCACCTGAGGAAATATCCCAAAAACTTTCCGAGGCAGCAGGCGAGTTGAAGCAAAAGACAAAAATCTGCTCTATTTGCCAGAATATTACGGAGACCGACCCTTGCGATATATGTGAAGACCCTAACCGCGACAAATCAATTATCTGTATTGTTGAGGATCCTTTGGATGTCTGGTCAGTTGAAAAATCCGCAAGCTTTAACGGCTTTTATCATGTTTTGCATGGGGTGATTGCGCCCTTGGAGAATATCGGGCCGGAAGAGCTAAGGATTGCCCAGCTTTTGCCAAGGATCAAAAAGGGCGAAATAAAAGAAGTGATTCTGGCAACCAACCCTTCGATGGAAGGGGAGGCAACGGCAATGTATATTCAAAAACTAATACAACCGCTAGGCGTAAAAATCACCAGGATTGCCCGCGGTATTCCGATTGGTGCGGAAATTGAGTATGCAGACGAGGTAACAGTCCGCAGGGCATTTGAAGGAAGGAAGGATTATTGATTACAATAGATGTATGCAGGATGATACCTCAAAAGTACATAAGAGCCTGAATCTGCAGCTTACCAGGATTGCCGCCGAAAAATCCGCAAAAAGTGTAGATTCTTTAAAAAAAGTCCGCCAGTCGGTTGCAGGGCAGATTCTGGGACCCAAAAGCAGGTATGCGCAAAGTAATAATCCAGCCCAAACAGTTGCCCCTAAACCTTTTGAATTCGGCTTTTCGGTTTTGAATGAGTTAAAAAAAATAAATGTACTTAAAAATCCCATGTCCAGGCCTTCCTCTCTTTCCGAGTATCTTGCCAACAAAAATACAAAACAAAATCTGCAGACTGCAAAAAGCAAAACAAGCACCAGTCCCTCAAAAAAAACCTTAGGTTATTCCAGAAAGCCCTAGATAGAGAAAGTCTTTACAAGTTTGTACAATTAAATTATGGGTGACTTTGCTGATTTTACCGATGAAGCCATAGGTGAGCTTTCAAAATTGGGGAAAACAGCTCTAGATCAAATTACAGGGAAATCTCCTGCATCTGATCTAAGCTCTAAAATTAAACAGCAGACGAATCAGCAAACTCAGTCTTTATGGAATGAAATCGCCAAGTTCGCCCAATCGGCAACGGCTCAATTTTCCGGCGATAAACCTGTAACTTCTTCAGAAATTGCCAAAATGGCCAAAAAAGACGATAAATTTTCTCAGGCCAGCCAGGAAGAGATAAGACAGAAAATCCTGCAGATTTACAGGGAATACGAAAAAAAGAAAAAACATAAGGAAATGATGGAGCAGCAAACGGAAAAACAGCAGGAGCAGCAGCAAGTAGCAGAATTGCATGAAAGACAAAAGGCAAAAGAAATTGTTGTGCCCGCCGTTGGTAAAGCCCGTGCCGAAATCGGCAAGAATTACGGGTCGGAATAAGTTCTCTTTACAAAAGCGATAAAATGACCTATAATATTATTAATTTATGACCGAATTTACAGAAATTACAACTCATTCTTATAAACAACAGGAGAGACATGCATGGTATAGAGTCAATGCATTTCTTTCTGAACTAGGTGGTGTTGAGTCTGAATTGCAAATGCAGCCTAATGATCTTGTCCATATCGGGGGTGCGGCTATTTTCTACCACAGCTATAAAGCATTAGGGCCTTTAGCAGTACCTAATTTTAGAGGGACACATGATTTGGATATCATTAGTTTTAGACGCGGATCTCTCCAAAGGGCATTAGAACAACTTGCAGGTGATCCTCGATCCATGTTAAGAGATTTTGAGATATCATCTTCACATATACCTGATAAGAGAACAGTCCACTTGAGATTTAAAAAGAATAGAGGCTCAAATAGTCTCTCGGCTTTAGACATCGATTTTTTTGAATCACATCGAGATCAAGTTAATCTTAATGATCGTCGAGTTTCTAAGAATCGAATTGTTTTGGATCCACCGGAGCAATTAGAGCTTCCGACATTTAATCCTCAGAGAGACAGAGGGTTGGTTGGCGTACCTAGCTTACGGGACACATTCATAATAAAAATGGACATTGTAGATTTCTCCAAATTAGGTCTTCGTTCGAAAGATAGAATTGACGTTCTCACCATATTTGCACTTTGTAAAGCTCTCGGGCACGATTATGATTATCTACTCAATGCGATGTCGCAGGTAAGTTCATTTAGGAGTACTATGGCAAAATTAAAAGAATTAGAACGTTTATTTTCTGATAACCGGGAAGAAACAGAAATAATGGGAAAAACAAACCCACTTTTACCAAGCAAAGAGCAAATTGGAGAAGCCTTGCGAGTCACTAGGGATGAAATTGAAATTATGCGGGGGGATAAACCTTCAAGCTCTTCATACCAAATTTAGTCACCTCTTCTCAATTCCGAGTTAAGAGTATAAAATCAGAAATTAATGCTGCGTTTTTATAACTTTCTTTCCCGAAAAGTTGAGGAATTTAAACCTTTTGGAAAAGTAGTTGGGCTTTATACCTGCGGGCCGACGGTTTACGACTATGTGCATATCGGCAACTGGCGCACGTTTGTTTTTGAGGATTTTCTAAAGCGGGTTTTAAAGTTTAACAGATATAAGGTCAAGCATGTGATGAATATTACGGATATCGAGGACAAAATTTTCAAAAAGGCGCAAGAAGAAAAAGTTTCAATTGAAAAAATTACCAAAAGTTATGAAAAAGCATTTTTGGCGGATTTGAAAAAGCTTAACATTCAAAAGGCAGAAGTTTACCCGCGGGCCACAGAAAGTATTGATTCGATAATTGCGCTTGTTAAAAAGCTTCTTGATAAAGGGGTAGCTTACAAAAAAGGAGGTTCTGTTTACTTTTCAATTTCTAAATTTGGTGCCTACGGTAAGCTTTCCGGAACAAACGTCAAAGGAGTCAAAGCGGGAGCAAGAGTGGATGTTGATGAATACGGCAAGGAGAACCCTTCTGATTTTGCGCTATGGAAGAAATCAAAAGCAGGAGAAGTAGAATTCGATGCGCCTTTTGGCAAAGGGCGACCGGGCTGGCATATCGAATGTTCGGCCATGAGTATGAAATTCTTGGGCGAATCCTTTGATATTCATACAGGCGGAGTTGATCTTTTATTCCCGCATCACGAAAACGAAATTGCCCAATCAGAAGCTGCAACCGGCAAAAAGTTTGTGAGATTTTGGCTGGAAGGGGAACATTTGTTAATTGATGGCCAAAAGATGGCCAAAAGCCTAAAAAATATTTTTACGCTTGAGGATATTATTAAACGAGGATTAGATCCACTTTCCCTACGATATTTATTTTTAACAGCGCATTACCGATCCAAACTTAATTACACCTGGAAATCTCTGGAGGCTGCGCAAAATGCTTTAAATAATCTGCGAGAGGAAATTCCAGATTGGGACGAGCCAAAGATCGGTTGTGCGGAGTTTGAAGGAGATTTTAAAGAAGCTATCAGCAATGATCTTGATATGCCTAAAGCTTTATCTGTGATGTGGAAAATGGCCAAGAGCGATTATCCATCATCCGCAAAACATCAGTCGATTTTGGTGATGGATCAAGTGTTGGGGTTGGAGTTAGGGAAGCTGGAAAAAGCTCAACTGCCAAAAGGCGCAACGGGATTGATTGAAAAAAGGGAAAAATTGAGAAAACAAGAAAAGTTTGAAGAATCAGATAAATTGCGGAAAGAACTTTTAAAAATTGGTGTCGAGGTCGAGGATACAGCCGAAGGTCCGAAGTGGAAGATTAAGAAAAATTAAAAAATAGAGGAATAAATACAAAACTAACTTCATTATATCATTATAATGAAGTCACGATTCGAGTTATGATTAAGGTTGTTAATGTAAAGAATAGAGAAGAGGGGAATAGAAAAGCGCATGGTATTCTCAAAAAGCTAGTCGATACCAATACTCTTCTTGCTTTATCCGGCGGGACTTCTCCGGATTACAAAAAAATGATTGTTGAGCCAGGCGATATTTTGCCGGGTGCAATTTGTGTTGTTGATGAAAGGTTTGGAAAACCTTTTAATAAAAACAGCAATGAACTTTTGCTAAAAAATCAGGGCATCAAAGATTTTGCAGACAAGAAATGCATCGAAAGCCACAAGATTTTAAAAGGCAAAGATTTTTTGGAAACTGCAAAAGTTTACAAAAAGGAGATAGAGGATTTATTTAAAAAATTTAAAAAAAAGGTTGGAGTGATGGGAATTGGGACAAACCTTCACACGGCAGGTATATTTCCGTACAGTGTTGCTGCAAAATCGCCCAATTTTGTAGAAGCTGAGATTGTTGAAGACACGTTTCCAAAAAGAATTACGTTGACGCTAAAAGCACTTGGAGAGTTTACGAACTTTATCATTATGATGTTTGGACCTTCTAAGGAGACTCATTTAAAGATGATGCTGGATGAAAAAGAAAACGACATGCAAAAATATCCGGCGATTTTTTACAGAAAATCATTTGCCAAAAGTTATTTGATTACCGACGTTAATTTAAAATAAGATGGAGTTACCGTGAAACTTGGATTTATTGGACTTGGCCGTAGATCAGCCCTCGCAAGCTCGCCTGATATTTTTCCTTGGGATAAGGAGGTGTCGCTATGCGACTTGGATTTATAGGCCTCGGAAAAATGGGTTCGAATATGGTCACCAAATTGCTTAATGAAGGACACGAAGTGGTTGTTTGGAATCGGTCCAAAGAAAAAGTTGATTCTTTAATTTCCCATAAAAAATCTGAATGGAAAATATCGGCCGCGGCAACCGTCAAAGCGCTGGTAGAAAGTCTTGGTTCTCCTCGTGTAATTTGGTCGATGCTTCCTGCTGGGGAGGCGACGCAAGAGATTCTTGATGAGATCGAAAAATATGTTGCGGGAGGAGATATTGTCATTGACGGTGGTAATGCCCACTTTCCCGATACGCAAAAACGATGGGAACATTTTTCTCAAAAAGGCATCAAATTTTTAGGGATCGGAGTTTCGGGCGGGGTAATTGCGGCGGTCGAAGGATATCCATTGATGGTTGGTGGTGACAGGTCGGCATATGATGCGATTAAACCGATCTTGGATTCTTTGGCAAAACCAAAAGGCGGGCATGAGTATTTCGGTCAAGGCGGGGCAGGGCATTTTGTAAAAATGGTCCATAACGGTATTGAATACGGGGTAATGCAGTCAATTGGTGAAGGTTTTGGGGTTTTGGAAAAGTCTCCATATAATTTGGATCTTTTAAAAGTTGCCAGACTTTATCAAAAAAACACTTTAAATGCCGGTTTTATGATGCAGCGGACAATTGAGGCACTGGAAAAAGATCCGGATTTATCCAAAATAGAAGGATATATTGATGCTTCCGGAGAAGGGGAGTGGACTATTGAGGAAGCAAAAAAACAGAATTTACCAATTGATATTATTGAGGAATCTTTTAAGTTCCGGCAAAAGTCTCAAAAAGACAAAAACATCTCCTCAACCTTTGCCGCCAGAATAGTGGCAGCACTTCGCAACGCTTTCGGCGGACACGCAGTAAAAAAGAAAAATTAGATCTTACAAATTGTCAGATACGGTGCAAGCCAGACGTGACCTTCGCGCATCATAAACTGGTCGGCTTCCTGCGGTCCCCACGAACCGGGTTTGTAAGTTGCCAAAGGCGGTTTGCCGGAATCCCAGGCTTCTCTTATCGGATCGATTACTTTCCAAGAGGCGCCGACTTCACCGATAAAGAGCGTCTGGTCTCCTAAAATTACATCCATCAAAAGTCTTTCGTAAGCATCCAGCTGGGGGATATCAAACGACCGCCTGTAGCAAAATTCCATGTCTACCGGCTCAAGCTGGGTTGTCATCCCCGGCTTTTTGGCAACCAGGCGAATGCCGATTCCTTCTGCCGGTTTGATTTGGATAGTGATGTGGTTGGGCATCGGATTTTGCCAGAAATTTTCAAAAACCTTGTGTTTCACTTCCTTAAATGAATAAATAATCGAGGCGACATCGCCTGCCAATTTTTTGCCGGTCCTTATATAAATGGGCACATTCTGCCATCTTTTATTGTCGAGGAATAACTTTACCAGAGCATAGGTTTCTGTCTGAGATTTTGGGTCGACATTTTCTTCGTTTCGATAGCCTTCGTATTGGGCTCTCACTGTGAATTTTTCGGCATCGCTTTTGGCAATTTTTTTAATACTTTGGATAATTTCTATTCTCCTTTTTCTAAAATCCTCATGCCCAAAACTTTGCGGTTCTTCCATTGTGGCTATTGCCAGAAGCTGGAAAAGGTGGTTTTGGACGACATCGCGCAAAGCGCCGGTTTTGTCGTAAAAAGCGCCTCTTTTTTCAATTCCGCCATACTCAGTAAATGTAATTTGGATATTGTCAACATAATCGTTATTTAAAACCGGCTCAAAAATCTCATTGCCGAAGCGAAATGCCAGAATGTTCTGAACCGTTCCCTTACCCAGAAAATGATCGATTCTGAAAATCTGCTCTTTTTCGAAAAACCGGGCAATTTGTGAATTTAGCCTTTGTGATGATGCAAAATCATAGCCAAAAGGTTTTTCAATAACAATTCTTGATCTGTTTTTGTGAACCAAACAGCCGAAATTCAGTTTGTGTTTGCCGATATTTTTAAAAGCGTCCTCATAAATGGTTGGGGCGATGGCAAGGTAGAGGATAACTTTAATGCAGGAGGCGGCTTCTTTTTCGATTTCAGTGAGTCTAGTTGTGATTTTATCCAGATTTTTATTTTCAGAAACGTCAGATGGAATAAATTCTATTTTTTGAGAAAAATTCTGCCATTTTTTAGCGTCATTGGGAGCAACGGACTCTCTAGTTAAGTCTTGGAACTTTTGAGTTGAGTGGCTGGTTCTTGAGGTTGCAATGATTTTTAGCTTTTCCGGTAAAAGATCGGACTTATCGAGTGCAAACATTGATGGGAAGAGTTTTTTTTGAGCCAAGTTGCCGGTTGCCCCAAAGATTACAAAAACAGTCGCCTGTTTTTTGATTTTTTCGATGTCTTTAGGCAAAGCCATTATTGGATCGCTTAAAGTCTAACGACAAACGGCTAACGATGCGATTTTAATGCGTTAGTCTTTAAACGTTAGTCTTATTGCACGTAATAATTGTACAACAATGGGTTTAGAAAAAAATTTGGACGGAGTCAGAATAACCGCTTTCGGGAGAGTGAACTTCAATGGTGCCGGAATCTTGGGTGTATGTGCTGAAAACCACTGAGGCTTCAAACAAGCAGGGTTGCGAATCGAAGCAGGCCGAGGCTTGGGATGATTCTAAAACATTCCCGTTGGCGTCTTTAATTTCGACAGCGACCAATTCTTCAGGCACATTGGCAAGACCTTTGACTTTAACCGGCGAGGATACCTTTGCTTTATCATTCGGTGTGATAATTTCAATTCCTAAGTTTACCGAAGCCGTATCTGTACCTGCCTGCGGCTGGAGGCTGGGGACTGCCCCGTTTGCTTTAGAATCAGTTGAAGGAAAATTGGAAATAGGGCTTGGGGTGGGAGACGGGGTAGGTTGAGTCTGGACTTTTTGTTTCTGCCATGCCCAATAAATTCCTGCTGAGCCTACAGCGACTATGATAATAATTACCAAAGCAACTATTAAGTTGTTTCTCATGAAGCGCTCCAAAATGTACCACAACGGCGAAACAAGGTCAAATCAGGCAGTTTTTATGGGGAAGGCAACGAAATTGACGATTGTCGAAATTAACCAAAGTAAAAACGCACCGATTAAGGCGGGAATAAAGCCTACAACGTCAAAACCGGGGACAATAAAGGCTGTAATCTTGATCAAAAAGGCGTTGATTACAAATGTAAAAAGTCCCAAAGTTAGAATATTAATAGGCAAGGTTAAAATTACAATAACAGGCTTTATGAAAGCATTGATGATTCCCAAAACAAGCGCCACGATTAAGGCAGTCACAAAAGAATTAACACTGAACCCCGGCAGATACTGGGAGATTAGAAGAATAGTTAAAGCCGAAAGAATCCAGTTTGCCAAAATTGCCATCTTCAAAGTTGAGTATATCACTATTTTAGAATTGGAAAGAAGCGTTAATTAAATAATTTGGGGTTTGCCATTAAGGTATAATGTGTACATGGCAGGCGAAAGAAATTCTGAAGGAGAGGCTCAATCTCGGTTGGTTGCTTTGCGTTTTAATTTATCCGGTGAAGGCCATCATCAACTAGCCCAAAAGTTGAAAAAGTCAGAGGAAGAAGGCTCCCGATTTTCATTTGACTTCGAAACGTCAGCTTTTTTATTTGATCCGGATCTTGCAAAGAGGTTACTAGATGAATTCGAGGCGGAAGATGTTACAGACATTTATGAGGAATTAATCACAAGGGATTATGGTTACAGGGTAGTTAGGGTAGGTAGCCCCTACACAGAAGAACCATTTAAGGGGCAACGAAATTATGCAATGGTTATCAAAGACTATGCGACTGGCGATTTTACAGTGTTTGGCGAAGACGGAAGATTTCAAGGAATAATTCCCGCGGAATATACCGGAATCGTGTATTCACCTTCAAGATTTGTAACTGTGCTAGAAAAACCGCCACAGTTTTTCGAAACACAAGAGGCGGTTAAGGTTGCCAGAGAACAAGTTATTCAATCATCTACAATGTAAGCGTGGTTACGTGATACAGGTGCGAAGTTCACTTCTTCAAACAATTTTTGACAATCCCAATGTTACAGGTTTGCAGTATTTGCAAAATTTAGTCTGTTTATGTAAAATTATAGGTCTAGAATATTTATGATGAAAGTTAAACT
Organism: Candidatus Curtissbacteria bacterium RIFCSPHIGHO2_02_FULL_42_15; assembly: GCA_001774865.1. Lineage (GTDB taxonomy): Bacteria > Patescibacteriota > Microgenomatia > Curtissbacterales > GWA2-41-24 > MFBF01. The sequence continues at coordinate 908 of MFBF01000065.1, read as the reverse complement.
GGGCAGGAAAAGCATTTTTAAATTAATAAGAAGAATTGTTTTTAACAAGAAATTTGCAATTGTTCTTGTGCTTCTTGTTGTAATTTACATAGTCGGTAACCGCGGAGCCAGGAATCAAGAGCTTATCAAGACTCAAAATGCCCAAGTTGAAGGTATAAAAAAAGTTGTAACGGCAACCGGTATTATCAGGTCACAGTCAGAAGCAAACTTAAAATTCCAAACATCCGGCAAAGTTGCCTATATCAACGCAAAACAGGGAGACTATGTTAAAAAAGGTCAGTTAATCGCCAAACTCGACACAGCGGATCTTCAAAAGAGGCTAAAGGTGGATCTCAATTTATATTTCAAAGAGCGGCTCGATTTTGAGGATGTCAAGGATTCCCAGCCGGGAGGTCCTGCTTCAGAAGAACTTAAAAGGATAGCCCAACGGGCTCAAGCCGATCTTGATAATTCGGTAATCGATGTTGAGTTGCGGGATCTGGCTATTAAATATTCTAACCTCTATTCGCCGATTGAAGGTTATATCACCCATAA
>MFBF01000065.1:0-355 GCA_001774865.1 Candidatus Curtissbacteria bacterium RIFCSPHIGHO2_02_FULL_42_15 | reverse complement strand
AGCAATGTTTTGGCTACCGAAACAATAACCGCCGTTGCCGACCTTGATAACTTAGAATTTATCGCCGAGATTGATGAGGTTGATATTGGGCAAATAAAAGAAAATCAGACGGCAATAATCAGCCTGGACGCCTTTGCCGATCACCAAATCGAAGCAAACGTTAAAACAATTTCAAAAAAAGCCGTCATCACTTCGACCCAGTCTACCGTTTTTGAAGTTATTTTTGATCTGTCAAAAGGCCAAGATTTTCTTCTTGGGATGAATGGGACAATCGAAGTTCAAATAGAGAAAAAAGACGGTGTTCTTTCAATTCCACCTCAGGCCTTAATTGACGAAAAACATGTCTGGGTAAAAG
>MFBF01000064.1 GCA_001774865.1 Candidatus Curtissbacteria bacterium RIFCSPHIGHO2_02_FULL_42_15 | reverse complement strand
AAAAGGCCCAACTTTCGAAGCCCCGATTACAGAGGAGGAAATGAACAAGGGTTTGCACCAGAAGGTGGTCGGCAAAGTAGTCAATAAAGTAGTCGTTGGAGTTTCCGGATTTTTTGCACTGGCCACTTGGGTTGCCAGAATGGTTAAAGTTGCGCATAAACACACGATGAGAGTGGTATTTAGGAAATCCGCCGGCCCGGTCCCCGACTCAGAGAGTCTCGAGACTCGGAGAGATGGGCCTCCGGCCCAGAGGGAGGGGATCAAAGATGCCGATTGAAGATACGGCAAGAGTGGCGGGTCAAATTGATGCCATATCCGGTCTTGAACTTTTTTTAAGGTCACTGGGATTTTTGGGATTGGCGATTTTGGCACTTGTTGGGCTGGCAGCTTTGGTCGGTTACATTTGGATAATCTGGGTGCGCAACAAAGACAGGGAGGCAAGGTCTCTGGAATTTGTCCTACTTCAGGTTGCCGTTCCCCGCGATAACGAAATTAAAATCGATGCGGCCGAGCAGATGTTTGCCTCGCTGTATTCGGTTTATAAAAGCACGACCTTTTCGTTTTTGAAGCCCCAGGATCATATTTCCTTGGAAATTGTGGCTTGGCCCGAACAAATCAGGTTTTTCATTTCCTGCCCCAAAAACCTTCAGGATCTTGTCGAAAAGCAAATCCACGGTGCCTATCCCGGCGCGGATGTTCGGGAAGTCGAAGAGTACAACATTTTTTCCGAAGAGGGGAAACTTGCCTTTGCAGCCCTTAAGCTTGGTAAATCCAATTATTTACCGATAAAAACGTATAAAGAACTGGCAACCGACCCTTTAAGTTCCATAACGTCGGCCCTTGCCAAAATGCAGCCCGGGGAAGGCGCGGCAGTACAGATTTTGGCATCACCCACCGATGCTAAATGGAGATCTGCGGGCAAGAGATTCATTTCAAAAACAAAAGAGGCCGAACTTTCGCCAAAAGGGGAGGGCAAACCGGCAATTCCGGATCCTAAAAAAATCGAGGCGATTGAAAATAATATTTCCAAAGTGGGCTTTAATACGGTTATTAGAATCGTCGTTTCTTCGACAACTGAGGAACAGGCCAAAGTTCATGTCGATAATATTAAATCGACGTTTGCCCAGTTTTCTTCCGAATATAATTCTTTTTCAACTGCCGGCATCAGATTTAAAAAGCAGTTTATTATCGATTTTGTTTACCGCTATATGCCGCTTTTTGCCAATTTCGGCGTATTAAATGCCGAGGAATTGGCAACATTATTTCATCTGCCCAACAAAACCGTAGAAACACCCGGCATTTTTTGGGTCAATGCCAAAAGGGCGCCGGCGCCTGCCCAGCTCTCCACTACTGGCATCCATTTGGGCAAAAGCACTTATCGGGGGGCATCAAAGGAGATTTTTCTTGGTGACGATGATAGAAGAAGGCACGTTTACATTGTGGGCAAAACCGGAACCGGCAAAACAGAGCTTTTAAAGCACATGGTGTTACAGGATATCAAGGCTGGCCATGGTGTTGCCTTTATCGACCCCCACGGAGACGCGGCAGAAGATATTTTGAACCAAATTCCGCCGGAACGGGCAGAAGATGTCATCTATTTTAATCCGGCAGATACGGAGCGGCCGATCGGCATGAACATGCTGGAGGCGGAAACCGAGCAGGAAAAGCATTTCGTGGCAACTTATATTGTAGGTCTTATGTATAAGCTTTACGACCCGCACAAAACGGGAATTATCGGGCCCCGGTTTGAGCATGCCGTCAGAAACGCCATGCTGACTGTCATGTCGGAGCCCGGCAACACATTCGTTGAGGTAGTCCGGGTTTTAACCGATGCCAAGTTTGTGCAGGAGTTATTGCCTAAAGTTGAAGATCCGGTTGTTAGGCGCTACTGGACCGACCAGATTGCTCAGACCGCCGACTTTCACAAATCGGAAGTTTTGGATTACATCGTTTCCAAATTCGGCCGCTTTGTGACAAACAGAATGATGAGAAATATAATCGGCCAATCAAAAAGCGCTTTTTCTTTAAGGGATGTCATGGACAGCCAAAAAATCCTGATTGTTAATCTTTCCAAAGGCAGAGTCGGTGAGGAAAATTCCGATTTTCTTGGACTTATTCTTGTCCCTAAGATTCTGGTTGCTGCAATGTCCCGTCAGGACGTTCCCGAAGAGCAGAGAAAAGATTTTTTCCTGTACGTTGACGAGTTTCAGAATTTTGCAACCGAAACTTTTGCCGATATTTTGGCAGAGGCCAGAAAGTTTAGATTAAATTTGATTGTTGCCAATCAGTTTATAGGGCAGATTGAAGAAGAGGTTAAAAATGCGGTTTTTGGCAACGTCGGGACTTTGATTAACTTCAGAGTAGGAGTAACGGATGCGAATTACCTTCAGCACGAATTCACGCCTGTTTTTTCAGAAACAGACCTTATTAACGTAGAAAGGTTCCATGCATATGTCAAAACAATAGTTAGCAATGAGCCCGTACAACCGTTTTCTTTGGATACGACTCTTGATTTAACGAAGATAGAGCGCGATCCGCGGATCGCAGAGATGATCAAGCAGCTTTCAAGATTAAGATATGGAAGAGACGTCAACGTCGTCGATGCGGAGATAATCCACAGGGCTCGGCTTTAAACCTTCTATTATGCTATTCTGCTTGGGATTATTCTGGGTATTTTTTCCTGAATCGGAATTCTGGCATTAAAACTTTCGATTGCTTGTTTTAAAAATGCTGACAGCCAGTGCGCAGAAAGTTCTACAGGTTGTACTTCGTTAGCCGAAGCTTCTCTCGTTATCTTCGTTGGAGCTGGCCAAAAGAAATTCGGAAGTTCATTGTTTGTAAAATTGACTACTTTCGAATCCTCGAGATTTTCGATGAAATCTTTAGGGAAATTTTCAGGATCGGTGAAGAATTCTCTAAGAGAAAGGAAAGGTACTCCGAATCCATATTCGAATCTTCCGATGGCAATTTCTCTGGCAGATGGGTCAAGGATAAAAGTTCCAAGCTGAGCTGACGATCTGTAGCCCCATCTTAGATGAAGTTCATTTTGCTCTTCGCCTTCTCTTTGAAATGGAATTAATCTCAACCATGCCATTTGATCCGTCTGGAGAATTTTGCCTTTTGCGTACGGTCTTCCTGCATCAACCTGAGTAGCAAAATCAAAAAGCTCTTGGGTTAATGCTTTGAAAGTCTCGGAATCAATTTGCTCCCCGATTTCGGCAGACGGCACAAAGGGTTGTAGGTTTTCCGGCGGCATTTCCGGCAATTGGTTAGTATTGGGAATCAAATAGACCGATTTTTCGGACTTGATCGCGTAATATAAAATTCCAATCCCAACGGTCAGGATTGTTAGTGCCCCAAAAGATTCTCTTCTAGATATTCTTCTTGGTTCTCGATCAGGCATATATAAATAGCATTATGCTAAAATTTAGCAAAATGTGGGTCCACTTGGATTCGAACCAAGGACCGCCACTTTATATTCGCAAGAATACATCTTGCTCATGTATCTTGCTGTGGGCGCACTTGGATTCGAACCAAGGACCGCTACTTTATAAGAGTAGTGCTCTACCACTGAGCTATACGCCCGTGAGCAAGATGTAAGAGTGGTGCTCTACCACCGAGCTATGGACCCGTAGATTCGAAGCTAATTTTAGCACAAACTTTTTACTAATGAAATTTGGGATAGTTGTTAAAAAAGGTCACAGAAAGGGAGAAGAGTTAATTTCTAAGGTCAGACCTTATCTTGAAAGTAAGGGGCATGAGGTTTTGGAGGAGAAAGATTTTAAAAGAGCAGACTATATTTTAACTTTTGGCGGCGACGGTACTTTAATCCACACTGCTTGCGAGTATATTGAACTTGGTATTCCCTTGGTTGGTATTAATACGGGAAACTTGGGCTTTTTAACTGCGCAGGATGCTGACAGATGGGAAGATGCAATCAAAAATTTAATTTCCGGAAAAGTTTTTCTTTCGGAAAGGATCACAATCGAGGCATTTATAGAGCCAGAGAGCCAGAGAGCCAGAGAGCCAGAGATTTTCAGGGCAATAAACGAAGCTGCAGTAAAAAGTTATTTTCGGATGTCGGAATTGGAAATTCTGATTGACGATGGGCGGTTTTTGAAAGTTTTGGGCGATGGAGTCATAATTGCAACCCAAACCGGGTCAACCGCTTATTCACTCTCAGCTGGCGGACCGATTGTCGACTCAGGTCTGGATTCCCTTTTGGTGACACCAATTAACCCTATCGGTTTGCCGATTCCTTCTGTTGTGCTTTCTCCTCAAAAGAAAATCAGCATCAAGGTTATCAAAGGTAATGATGTTTCGCTGATTATTGATGGTCAGGAGCATATAAAGATAACTCAAGATCAAAGTGTGAAAGTGGGAATGGGTAGGTACAAAGTGAAATTTGGCTATTTTGACAAAGATCATCTGTTCAGGGCTTTGAACGCGAAGTTTGGACTGGAAGGAAGGTCTGGGGATAGTGGGATGGTAGGATAGTAGGGTCGCGGGTTAATTGTTCGTTCTCCGATAGTTTATCAAGCTCGTAATTCTTCTGGCTAAAACCTCATATCTGTCAAATAGAGTTTCGGATTCACGCGAAAGTTGTTTGTATAAATCTTTTATAACCAAAAGTTGTGTTTGTACTTCTTTTCCAGAAGCTCTTGAATCTACGAAGAATTTAATTCTGTCAGCTTTATGATAACGGCCTTCGCCCTCTGCAATATTTGATTCAACGGATAATGCCGCACGTCTAATTTGAGAAGTTAGGACAAATAATTCTGATCTTGGTAATTTTTCTGTTAATTTGTAGATTTCAATGGTAAGTTTGTGTGCCTCTCTCCAAATTTCCAAGTCTCTAAAATCGCTCATATGAACCTACTATCCAACTATCCTTTTTCCTTAAACCTTTGAACGATCTTTTCAGCAACGTTCTCCGATTCCGTATTTGTTGTATCGATCACTAAATCAAAAAATTTGGGGTCGAGGAAATTTTCGTCGGCATAGAGTTTGCGGAATTTGGCATCATGGGCCGCGTCCCGCCTTTTGACGTCTTCTGCTGTTTCTTTATGGGTGTGGGTACGCTCCAGTGCGCGTCTGATTCTTTCATCCTCGTCACATGTCAAAAGCACTTTTAAGACGTGATCCATATCGCGCGCAAAATATCCGGTGTAAAGGCCGTCAATGATTATGAAACTGTTTTCGGCAAGCTCTGTCATCTGATCATCGACCTTTTTTTCAACATCGTCCGGAATTTTTTCTTTTTGGGGCAGGGGGATATTATGTGAAAGCATATACTCCCTAAAAAAATCACCTGCGGATTTATAGGGAATTTTTAGTTTTTGGTTTAACAGCTTTGCCGCAGTGGTTGAACCTGAGGCAACAGGACCGGAAATGATAATGGAACGATAGCTCATCGTAATTTTAAATTTTCAATTTTTAATTTTCAATCAATTTTTAAAATTCAATTTTCAAACATTAAGATTTCATTTAAAATTTTAAATTTCAAATTGAGAATTATACTCTGCGGTGGCGGCGCTTGATTTTCAACTGAACCAAGGCTTTTTGCAGGGTTGCTGCAGCGGTTGCGTACTCTTCTTCGGAGAGCAGATGCTTTTGTTTTAATGCTTCCTCTGCTTTTTTCCTGGCTTCTTCGATTGCTTTTTCTTCCAATTCTTCTTCGGGTGCCGCCAGATCAACTAGGATTTTGGCATTTTGGGCACTTATCTGGGCAAAGCCAAAGCCGGCGGCCATTCTTGTGAATTTTTGCGATTTTTTGTAAATAAGTTCTCCAGGCTCAATCGAGGTTATCAATGGAATATGGTTTGGAAGTACCGTAATTTCGCCGGTTGTTGTCGGCAAAGTGACCTGGTCTACCTCATCGTCAAAAACTATTTTTTCCGGTGTGATTATTTGAAGATGTATCATATGAACCAAATCCAAAGAAGCATGTCTGGCCATCGTAAGAGATAATCAAATACCGAAGCTGAATGAACTTTTAAGTACGCATAGGTTGTAAGCACAACTCCGATCAACAAATATATAGCTAAGGACATAATTAATTGTTTAAGTAATTTTCCTTGAAATTTCTTTAAAAAGATGCGGACAATTAAATAACTGATTCCAACAGCTATCAAAATTTTAAGAATAGTTAAAAACTGTATTATAGTCATTTCTTAATTTCCGAAATATCTCCTTTCATATAGAACTCTGCTTCGTCTACACTGTCAAATTCTCCCTTGAGGATGCGATCAAAGGATTCGACGGTTTTTTCGATTGGGACATAAGCACCTTTCCTGCCTGTGAATGTTTCGGCGACATACATGGGTTGGGATAAAAACCTCTGGATTTTACGCGCTCTGGCAACCGCAATTTTGTCCTCATCCGAAAGCTCCTCAACACCCAAAATGGCGATGATGTCGGCCAGTTCTTTGTATCTTTGCAAAACCCTCTGCACGCCGCGTGCTACATCATAGTGTTTTTGGCCAACGATGGCAGGATCCAAAGCACTTGATGATGACGAAAGCGGATCGACAGCCGGGTACAAACCTTGTTCGGCAATTGACCGCTCCAGGGAAATTGTCGAATCCAAATGGGCAAATGTGGCAACAGGTGCCGGATCGGTGTAGTCGTCGGCGGGTACATAAATAGCCTGCAAAGAAGTGATCGAACCCTTTTTAGTCGAGGTAATCCTTTCCTGCAATTGGCCCATTTCGGCAGCAAGTGTTGGCTGGTAGCCGACAGCAGAGGGAGTTCTGCCCAAAAGCGCCGAAACCTCAGAACCTGCCTGGGCAAACCTAAAGATGTTGTCTATAAACAAAAGCACATCCTGCCCCATTTCGTCGCGGAAATATT
>MFBF01000063.1:11407-15660 GCA_001774865.1 Candidatus Curtissbacteria bacterium RIFCSPHIGHO2_02_FULL_42_15 | reverse complement strand
GGGACTCGGCCGGAATCGTGATGTAAAGCCCGAACTGAAAAAAGCGCTCGGCACCTTTGACCAGCTCTTCCTGCAAAACCGTGGCGTCTTCTAAAGCTGCCTGAACCACCGGATCCAGAACATGCCCCCTTTGTATATCCGAGGCAATCGTTGCCTCCATTTCGGTGATCTTCCGTTTGAGGTCATCCAAAACCCCCCTTGCTTCAACAGGGTAAGAATACATGGCAAGCTCAAGGGTGTGTTCAAAATTAATTAAAGGGGAAAGCCAGTTGGCCTGGACAAAACGGGGGTAGCCCACCACAAAAAGGGTGCGGTAATAAGTGGAGCCTACTTTAATGTAATCAAAATCAACCTCTATTGCCGGCGGGGCAATGATGTCTTTTACGGAAACCGTCCCCTTGGCAAGCGTCTGGGCCCATTGTTTAGGAGTTTCATCTGCAGGAATTTGAGTTTGCTTTTTGGGTTTTAAGAAATTCAGCATTATTGCACCTTTGTCGGCTGGCTAGGTATTGGACTGTTTTGCGGCGTGTTAGTTTGGGTAAAAGGCGCTTTTGCCTGGCTGACAAACTGGACAGCTTTTTGGGTCGTTGTTTGCAGATCGGCGAGCGCTTTTGCCTGAGTTTCGGAAAGTCCCTGGCTAGTTTGAGTCTGCTGTAAGTCTTGGGGAGACATGCTTGGGGGCTGTGACTGTTGCTGGCTAACCGGCTGGCTGGCAGTTGGCGCAGGCTGAGAAGGTATTTCAACTGCCGGTTCAACAATTGGTGTTGTATATGATTGGGTATCTAAAATTACTCTTTGGGTTCCTGTCGGTGCCGGATTGTAGATATCGTAAAAAAGTTCAATCAGCTCCTGGGTTGTAAGCTGTTTAACATTGAGCCCGATTCTGCCCATCTGTTTTATGATGTGATCTCTTTTGGGAGCAAGCGAGGTTTTGGCGCCTGAAAGCAATTGCTTTTTGTTTTTGGCATTTGCGGCTGAAGCTTTGGCAAGGCCCTTAAAACCCATTTCAAGTGGCGAAAAGTTAATAATCAGATAAAATTCCTTATCTAAAACGGTTTTCTGGGAAACAATCGACGATATAAATTCCTTGTATTTTTTAATCTGCGCGGCAATATCGGGGTTTGGCTGTGAAGCTTCCGCGTCTTCCAAATGCTGAAAATAAGAGGAGATATCGGCCTTTTTGGATCTGATTAGAACCTGAAGCGGGAAAGTTAAGGAATTCAAAAAGGCACCATAGGCGTAAATAGTGGCATCCTGTTCTGTTTCCGAAAGGAGGTCAAAATTTACTGACGAAACGGACAGCACCATCGAAATCCAGCCGCTCTTTAGAATGACCAGATCTTCCAGGATATCCTCGATATCCAGATGTTCCTGCGTTGACGCTGTAGGAGCCGGTTGTGCTTTAGGCATTTCCTCTTGCTTTCGCTCTTATCTCAATCGGTTGTAGGATTTCATTATTAAGTGCAAGTGCCACCGGCTCAAATTCCTCGCCCTCGGCGTCGATTTCTAGTTGGTAGTTGCCTTTGGGCAAAGAAGTTGCCGAAAGAAACTGGCCGAGCCTGTTTGATTTTAAAGCCCTGACAGGAACACCGGTTTCATTGCGGATTATCAAAATTGCTCCCTCAAGCGGTGTATCGCCGGAAGAAAGAACAATTCCGGAAATTACATTGGGTTTGTTGGTCAGAGGAACCATTTGAGTCATTTGGGCGGACATGGCCTGCGGTTGCGATGTCTTTTGGAAGCCGGTTGTAAGACGACTGTCTCTTATATCCGGCTTTTGCGGGGCGGGAGTTGTTCCCAGAGGAACCATTTTTGGTTGGACCACGGCAGATTCGTAATATATTCTCCTAGGATTGGAATCCTGGATCTGAGCGGTGTCAGAAACAGGCTTTTGAGTCTTGATTTGCGCCTTTGGGCTATCTTGAGGCAGGACAACCTCCGGATTTTGGTATAGAACGTCGCGGGAAAGATGAAACCTGTTTTTTAACTCCCTTGAAATATCAAACTGTTTTTCGCCTCGTATCGGAAGTTTGGAAAGATCAAAGCCCAAAGGCGGAGCAAAATGGAGTTTGCGCACACGGACTTTACCTATTCCATGGAGAAGCTTAATGTGCATATCGGGTGTCATAATTGGAATGATATTTTCGGTTGCAAAATTTGTTTCCGAAGCAAGATGGGATTTGGGTTGAATATTGGCGTTTCCGGAAGGCATAATGGGAATCGCCGGCGCTTTCCCACGCAGTCTGGCCTCAATGCCTCCCAAAACATACGGTTTTGCATGATAGCTGATTCTTGGCAAAAGTGCCGGTTTTTTTTGGTATGAAGGACGGCCCTTTTTAGGGGTTTCGATATCAGAATATGGGCTAATCTGGGGCAGAGAATCGGCAAGAACTCCCATTTCTTTCGATATATCTTTTTCAGAAGGCCAGACAATCGCAGCAGGCATTTTACCTTCAGCTGTTTTTCCGTGCCAGTCTAGGTGCAGGTTCGAAAGGGCAACCTGTTCTGAAACATCCAGAGGGCTTGCTGTCTGGCTTTTGGGTAATGTGGCCAGATAAGCTTCAAGCTTTTCTTTGCTTTTTTCATCAATATTTTGCACTTCCTGGACAGGAGCAGGCGAAGGGTTGGTAATGACCCAGAGAAATTCGGGGATTTTCTTTTCCTTGATCCAGATCCTCTGCGTTGGCGAAAGTATGGCTTTGACAAATGCCATGATCCATTTAGTAAACGGCCGGCCGCCGAAAGGGACTAAAGCAATCAGAAGGCCGAAACCGACAAAAAGGACAGATAACGGAAAACGGATGGTATCGGGCAAACCCGAGAAGAATATAATTCCACCCACAGATGCCGGAATCGCCAGGGTTACAAACTGCTTGATTGTTAAGTTGCCGAAAAGTTTGAATTCAAAAGAAGCAATATGCGACGGGACAGGATGCTGTTCCATATTTAAAATTTCTAATTTCTAAGTACTCTAATTTCTAAATAATTCATCAAATCCCAATTGAGACTTTTAGTGTTTGGGTAATTGGGTATTATTTAGGTTAATTAGATCAATTAGATCAATTAGGTTGATTAGTTATTTGCTTAGGCTTTGCCTAGAGCCAACATACCATATGAAACAAGAGCCAGATAGTAGTTTTTTTTCACAGGGTTCGGAGGGAAGAAGCTTAACGTTCTTGAAATGCGAAATCTGTGGCCAATTTAAAGCCGAGTTTTTTATACCATCCGTCGAAAGAGAAAATTACATTGGTTTTATGCTTTTTGGCGCAGGGCGACTGCTTATTGCAATAAGTTTCATAGCAGCGATGTCTCCAAGGCTTGCTAGAAGTATTCCTTGAGCGTTAACCGGATTTTCGATAAGCTTGTAGCTGTACCAAAAAAAAGACAGATCAACTCCGTCGGCTCTGCAAATCAAGGTATCTTTGTGCTGAGAAATTTTCTCTGCGCTGTATTTAAAGATGTTTTTCAATTTTGTCATAAAGGGGAGATGAGGCAAAAATGTTTAGGATTATAAAAGTCAAAATCCAATGACGTTCTGTGACCGATTTGCAAAGCTAAGGCCGTACCGCCGGCCATGTAAAATCCAAGTTTTTCCAAGAAGGAAAGCTGAGGAAGTATTTTGAGCTGGCTCTTATTGAGGATATTAAAGTACATTAAATTTTAAAAAACTTTTTGTAGAGGTCTGGGTTGGGGTTTAGATTAAAATAAGCCAGTTCGCGTTTGAAGCGAGGGATTTTAATGTCGAGGATTTTTTGCCAGTAAGTAAGAACTTCCCTAAACCACATGCCTCTTTGCGGTGAGGCGACAACTTCCTCGATTTCTTTACGGGTATATGTTTTACACAGCCAGTCTAAGTCCTTACCGTCACCTTTATTTAAAACTGAAGTGATGATAGTTTCCTTGTGACGATTTTTATCCATTTTGGAAAGATCGTAAGAGGCCAGACAGCTTTGTAAAAATGAAGGAAGAGCCATAGGTATATTTTAGCAAAAACACAAGTGACATTTGAAGTCGTAAGAATCTTGACGTTAATGTAAGAATTATGGAATACTAGTAAGACAATTTATGAATTTTACTACTACCATTACTTCTAAAGGTCAAATAACCATACCGCGTCTCATTCGGGAGAGTTTGGGGATTAAAAAAGGGATAAAGCTGCAAATATTGCCTATCGAGGGTGGTTTCATCGGCAAGCCGTACAGGCAATCCAGAATTTTGGAATTTGCAGGTGATTTAAAACATCTGGATAAGGG
>MFBF01000063.1:0-11398 GCA_001774865.1 Candidatus Curtissbacteria bacterium RIFCSPHIGHO2_02_FULL_42_15 | reverse complement strand
TTCCGAAATTAGGGCAAAATCCCAAGCAGAAGCTGCAAAAGTTATTGCAAAAAGACTTCCTAAAAAGTGAGAACAGTAGCCATCGACACCAATGTCCTTTTGACTTTTAGGTTAAAAAGGGGTAAGGAGTTTGCGATTATTAATAAGCATTTTGGTGAATGTTCAGAAGGTAAAATTAAAATTTATATTCCCTTACCAGTACTTCTGGAAACCGAATGGGTTTTGCGGTCTTTTTATAGACAGCAGAAAGATAAAATAGTCAGCTTTTTTGAAGAGCTTTTGGCTTTAGAAAATCTTTCAGTGCCTAACAAGCCGGAGGTTCAACTTGTTGTAAATTTGTACAAACATTCAAAAGGAGTAAGTTTTACAGACTCTTTGATTGTTACCCAAATTAGAAATCAAAAGGTTGATGAATTTTTAACATTCGACAACCGGCTTTCTAGACTGTACCAAACTCTCCCATAACGCAGGTGTTCCCAAGTAAACTTCCAGCCATTTGTACTAAATCAGCAGGTCGCACTTCGTTGAACTCAATGCGCTCCTCTGATATAGGCAAAGCTTGCGATTCTTGGCTTCGCCTGCGAGTCTAAATTCTAGCCAGAGCTCACATTATGGGCTTTTTATGGTAAAATACGGTCACTATGTCAGAATCAACTTCAGAGGTACCGAAGCAGGAGAGTGTTGCCGGGAAAGAACACGGTCCCCGTCACCACGGGCATCAAATTGAAACTGAGGTTCGCCGTGAACCAAAAAAAGCTGAGGCTCGTTTATTCAATTCCAATGTTGAGCTCACGTTTGAAGCAGCGCGAAAAATCGCCCAAATCGTTGTTCCTATTGCCGAAGCACCTCGCGAAAAAAGCGAAGAAAAACTGGTTTTTGTTTTACCTTTAGAAATTGCCGCTATCAAAAAAACTCTGGTTGAAGTGGGGCTAGACCCCGCTCGGCTCAACCATATGCCAAGTTTTGAAATTGTTGCTTTGGGTGATCAACTTTTAAGAAGTGCCCAAAAAATCACCGGAGAAAGTAAAGGTCTGGATGAGAAACTATTGGTTGAAAAAGCCCGTGACCCGGATCGGGCGCCACTTACCTTCGCAGAAATTAAAAGATTAATGGAGGTTGAAGAACTTGAGGGCAGTTTTGGTGAAGAAGCAAAACAAGGTGGTCCGGGAGCAGAACGGGTAGCGGAAGATGAAGAAAGGGAGCCAGTGGCCCCGGATATCCGTGAGATCATCGCCGAAATGAAGATTTTAGTTAGAGAGGGACGAAATGTGGACACTGACGCTCGCTGGGTGGAACTTTCCGGTCAGCTACAGGCGGCTGTCGATAACTTTAATAGCGCGGTTGAGGCAAAAAGATTTTTGGCAGTCTACGAGTTCGTTCTAGCGCTTGAAGATGCAGAGTATATTGCCGAAAAAGACCTCACAGGTGATCCGGAAAGAGAGAAAGAAATCCTAAATGCAATTATCACGGAAAGTCAGATGAGTGACTTTAAGAAGAAACTTGACGATTTAGATAGTGAATTCCAAAAAATGTACGATGCTATGGACAGCAAGCAGCGAAAGATCATTCTTGGAGATCTTGAAAACGCCGTAGGAATACAGCTTGGAGGAGTTCTTGCCAATTGGCGGACTCCGGAAAGTGCAAGGGCGGCAATTTTTGGCGGCGTGGGGGAGGACGAGGAAGGTAGACATGTAAGATTCGCAGGTATTGTTGACAGAGGCAAAACAAGAGAAAAGGGATTGGGGCTAGATGGCATTAGGGAATGGAGAGCGACAAAAGAATTGTATGGGGTAGAGGAACAGGTAGCAACTGAACTTTTAACCAGAAAACCGGCACGGTGGGAAGACGTTCCCGAGCACATCGCCAGCATTTACCAGTTTCTGGAAACTTCTCATTTCTCAATTGATGAACTTCAGATCAAAATCAATCAGTCTGTCCAACTTTTAGAAGCTGTTCCGGTGACAACAGAGAAAAGTCGAGAGATGCGCGAGAAACTGGTTGCCGAACTTGAGGCGGTGCGTGCTTTCCATAGTTTCCGAATCGCCATGGAAAGAGGCGACATGAATCCGGAAAAGGTTGTCGGCGTTTTTGAAACTTACTTTACCAATGAAACTTGGAAGAATTTTGTTGACCGTTTCGGCCGTGATGTCAGGCAGCGGCAATTTGTCGACAAAGACGGCAACACCGTTAATCTGTTCGACGAAGCCCAGAAGCTTTATTTTGGGAAGTTACAGGAAGAAAGGCGAAGGTTAAATAAGATTGAAGACATAACAGGAAGAGAGCTTGATTTTACAACCGGTGATTTCGACGAAAAATGGCTGATTTTAAGGATGGCACTGGGGTCGGAAGGCATCAAGGGCATAGACCCTGCGCAGTTTGATGAAAGAATAGCCGCCTTAACGGATAAACAACAGCAAAAGGTTGCGCTTTGGTGCAGAGATGAGGATTTTAATAACAAGCTCTATTGTGATACCGAAGCGGCCATCAATGATTGGTATGAACAAAACACGCTTCTGGGGGCATTAACGCATTTGGATGACAGACGGAGCGAAATGCGCGAAGAATTAAGAGGTCGGCTAATTGAACTGGGGTTGAAGGTTAAAGATGGAAAAGGCACAGAGACTGCTTTGGAGGATGAGTTGGGGCAGGATGAATCGGAAATCGCCAATTTCCTAAGATCCGTGGATTTCAACGCCTATAATTTTTCCTGGACGCTGGCCTGGAGCGATTTTGACGGTATCAGAATTTACGGCCGCGACGGCGATCCAGAAAGAATCAGGGCTTTTGCTTTCAACCAAAGCAGCCATATGTTTTTTGGCCGCCATATTGACCATGTCTGGGAATTTTTCGCCAATGAACGCCGGGGCCGGGAAGCGGGAGAAGATGAAGTTAACGAGATAATCAGAAAAATGTTACCCGGTAAACACCATGATCTTTTTCCTTCAAACCGTACGATGGTTAGGTTTGCCAGATTTTTTATAGATGAGCCACAATGGAAGATGATTCGCGCAAGAGCCGAGGCTCTCATGAACCAAATTGATTTTAAACACCCTGACCCGGAATACAATGGCTATTTCAGGACTTGGGCAGAAAATGTGGTAATGGCTGAAATGATCGACAGCGGCGAGCTTGATTTTACGGCCAAAAGTTTTAGCGAAACTGCCAGTTTGATGAAAAAATACGAAATGAGCGATTTGTTTTATGACAGGCAATATAATCTTAATTATCTAAAGAGGGAAAACTTCCAGGCTTATTTAGCGGATCCATCTGAGGGAGAATTTTTAAGAATAAATGATAAAGAGACTGTTTTTTTCTCAGGCCGTAATTTCCGTCAATGGCCTTGGATGGAGTTGGCTTTTAGAGCCCATTGGGAATTTGAAAGTAAGCATAGACAGCGGTTATTTGATTCACCAAATCTAACCGCTTCTTCTGGGGAAAAGTTTATAGATGGGCTTGTGGCAAATGGAGATATGGAAAGAAAACAGGCTGAACATGAGAAAAGAATACTATTTGGTCTCAATAAAGTTGGAGCGTTAAATTTTGGAGAATTTTTTGGAACAACTCCTTTTAGAAGGTTAAGACAAAATTTAGAAGCAGCAAGACGCCTAGCTTGGGAATCAAAGCATATCCCTGTTGTTGTTCCTTTTGTTGCATCTGTTGTGGGTTTTTGGGAGGCAATAATAGCTTGGTTTAAACAACTTCCGAAAGAGTTATCTCGGTAGTTAATTTACCTTTATTTTTTACCTGGGTAGCCAACACCATACTGTCGTATATCGGCTTTTGTTATGCCGCCTCCTTGTTTCGGTGCGCTTGTGTATAGTTGCTTTCTTGCACTGATAGTTTGTCTTTCTGCTTCCATTTGTTTGCGTTCGCCAAAAAACTTACCAACTGGGCTGCCTGCATAACCATAATTCCATGCGGCTCTACCTGCACCTCTCGCACCTGCACCGACAACTCCCGCGCCGGCGCCGATTGCACCACCTATTGCCGCTCCTGCTCCAAATCCGCCGCCTCCGCCTCCCGGACCGGTGATAAACCGCTTGACCATTTCACCGGCTTGAGGTGTCATTAACAAAAGCCCGATGGCGATGAGTTTACCGACGATGACTGCGTCCAGCCCGCCAACCAAAAGCGGAAACTGGCCGATATATTGTCCAGTATCACCGCCAACGGTAAACGCACTTTCTGGGGGCCCTCCAAGTGCGGTAATTCCTCCTAAAATTCCGGCAAAGATAAACATTAAGGCGACTGTGGGGAAAACGGCAACGTTGGCGGCCATCTGTTTAAACCATTCCTTTGCACCATTGTTTCCAGGCAATGCCTGGACAAGAAAGAAAAATGGGGCAACCATTGTCAAAATAATAATCATCACGTAAGACATCAGAAGCATTAAGAAAACCCTAAACATGATAAAAAGCATGGCAATACCAACGATTAGTCCGCCAATCGAGCCGATAAAGAAGCCTAAAATTTTATCGGCAAGCCAGCCGAGATTAATTACTGCACCAAGTAATCCTTCTATAGCGCTTGCGGTATTTGAAACTATTTCCGTCCACGAAGATAGAATCACGCTAAATACGCTTTTTTCAAAGACTACATTACCTCCTCCATTAGGTATTACACCCTGACTTTCCAAAAAGTTGACGACGATATTGAGAGCCAGAAACATCACATCTATAAAAAGTCCTGCGATTGCATAACTAAATGTAACTAAAATTAGGGCAACGACAAGTCTTGGGATGGAATCCTGGATCGTGGCAACAGCTTGTGGGGAAATATGGGCTCTTAACATAATCATGAACCCTATGATTACAAAGACAATCACAAACAAAACATAAGAAAGGTTGCGGAAAACTGTCCAGATTTTTTGGACAGGTGTAAGCGCGCCAAAACCTATTCCTTCCTGGGCATATGCAGGCTGGACAGGGTTGAACTTTTGGAATTCCCCTGCGAGATATTGGACACCGGATGCGGGTGGTGCTTTGTAAAGGGCGATGGTCATGTTGCTGACAGTTGCCAAAGCTCCCCAGTTTTGAGTAACCGTATTTGTTTCCGGGTGCAGTTGTGAACTGCCGGTAATGAGGTTAAAAAGGCTGTCGGTGGTGCCGGAGATTTGGTTGAGGTTGAAAATTTTGTCGTCGAAGATATCTTTTTCGATGGCGCATTTGTTGAGCTGGTTGATTGCTTCCTGAGAGCTTCCGGCGGGCGCATCACAGGCGCCTTGGGCATTTGCGCGGGAGGGCGCAAGTATTAAAGTCAAAGTGAATAGGGAGAGTAAGATCAAAGTCAAAGTGAAAAGTGAAAAGTGATTTGCGTTTCTGACTGTCGACTTTGACTGTCGACTTTGACTATTTCGGTTTAACGAAAGTATTGCAGGCAGACTGAACTTCATTTGCAGACTGATAACCCTTCGACAAACTCAGGGCTTAATTCCATATTAAGTCTTCGGATGATGTGCGTCAACTACCACATAAGATCAGCAGGTGATTCCTTTTGTCCTGGGTACTTCATCAAACCTATCCGCAGGTTGCGGCAAGATGGCAGCTTGGGCACTTGCTGATGCCGGCACCGTAAGTGATAATATGGCCGCATCGCGGGCAGGGAAAATCGCTTGTGTCCGCGTTTTCTGTTCGGGCAAATGGAGCAAAGTTTAAAAGCGAATATGGGAAAAGAGCAGAAAGAAATTCCCCGGGATTTTGTCCTGCAAAGTTTGTCTGCAGACCGCATCCGGCCAAAACTGCCCGAGGCTGCCGCCAACCATAGGCTGCGATAAGTTCAGCGGGTGGTGCAGCAAGTATTTGATTTCGCAAGTCGGGATAATAACCGGGATTTAAAATGATATCGTCTGACAAATTAAGAGTTGCTATGAATATTTTTTTGGCTTCATCGTATCTTTGGTGATATAAGGCATTCAGGTAACTCAATTTAAGAGCGGCGACAGTTTCTGTAAGTTTTTGATAATCGTTTTGGGTCATCGCGTTCTCGTCTAAATTCAAGTTCTCTATAATTTCCTCGTAGTCTTTGTAAGTACTTAAGGGATTTTTTAGAAAATCGCAGTCTTTGGGGTTTTTTGTAAGGTTATTAAAAGGATCCAGTTGATTGGCGGCCTCCAGAAATTCCGGTATAGAGCTTGTACTGGCAAACCGGGTCATTGTTATCTGCGCACCTTCTTTTTGGTAGATATCAAAAAAATTATGCTGGTACATGGAGTCAGTTTTGCCCCGCGGAGAAATGATTATGACTTTGGCATCTTGATGCTGAGGATCAGTCAGGATATTTTGAACTTTTTCAAAACCTTCAACTTCGGCTTTTTCGCGTTCAACGTCACCTGAGCCGTTTTCTTGCCTGTGTCTTTGGCCGCGTTTGATTACATCCGTAAAAGGTTCATCATGTTCTTCACTTATGATCCGGCCATCCTCGATGCGATATATAACTTGGCTGATTTGCAGATTAAACCTTTCACCGAGAGCGGTTTCGAGATTATGCTTTGTTCTTGTATCAAGCTGGTTTTTGCGTCTTGTAAATTCTTGAGGCACAAAAGAATCCTGTTGCAAGCTAAGCGTCTTATAGGCTTTTTTATCAAAATCCTGATCGTATCCCAGGATAGGTTTGACATCTGACATCTGACATCTGACATCTGACATCTGGGTTGCTCTTTCGGCCATCAAAAAACCTCCAAGGTTGCCCCGAGAAGGTTTATTCTTGGTTAATTAGCCAAGCGTCCTGCTCGGGACTTTTCCCGGTAGAATTACTTTCAGAGACTTCGTCTTATCGCTGAAAAGCGCTGAAAGAAGATCTACCGGGTTTTCCTCATTGCGGTTTTCGGACTCCTCACTTTGTTCGTAGTAAACTATTACTTTATTCTGTTGCTATAGATACTTTTACAACGGGTGCTTGTAATAATTTATGTCGAACGGATGTGAGACACCGTTGCGGCACAGTTTTGGATTTACACCAAATTCCCCGCGAAGTCCCGCACCAAACGGTGCGGGGCAAAGGGATTTTATTGTATTTCTACGTTAGCACTAAGAAATCTTGAGAATCAAGAGCCAAGAAAGTCTTGACAGAAAACAATACAATGATACAATTGTATCGTGAATTACGTTACAACAAATATCAGAATTTCCGAAGAAGATTATTTGAGACTTAAAGCGGAAGCCGCCCAAAAACGTCGAAGCCTATCCGCGGTCATTCGCGAAAAAATAAGGGATAAAGAAAAGGGTATGTCTCGGAAGGAAGCTGAAAAACTTTTAGCGGAAACAAGAAGAATTGCCAGAAGAAATGCAAAATATCTCAAGGGTTGGGACTCTGTGAAGGCGCTTCGCGAAATTAGGTACCATGGCAAATGGTAATCGTAGACACATCAGTAGCTTTTAAATGGTTTTCGACGGATGAAGCAGATGTCCCTTTGGCTCTTAAAATACTCGACGATCATGTTAAGAATAAAAACTCCATCACAGTCCCTGACCTATTTTTGTACGAGATTACGAACGCTTGGGCCACAAAAAAAAATTTTAAGCTCGACTTCATCAACGAAAATTTGAATTTACTTGAAAAGTATTCTTTAATAATTGCCCATTTGGATTTTACTTTAATGAAAAAGACTGCGGCCGTGAGCAGGAAATATAAGATTTCTGTATACGATGCTTCTTATGCAGTACTGGCAGAAAAAAATGGGTGTGATTTAGTAACCGCAGACGCCAAATTCGCAGATCAGGTCAACTTGCCTTATGTTAAAAAATTAGGATAATACCCCGAGACGTCGGGGAATTATTTGAATTTGTTTTTGGGTGGTTGTCAATTACATGCTGTGGGGAATGGGTCAAACGGCTCTTTGAAATTTACGTCAGTGATACCTAAAGAAAAACGTACAGGCAGCGAACAAATTTCACTCTCTGTCAGTCCAAAGTCTCTAAACCACCCTTCAGCCGCGATTTTATTTTGATCAATAGGGACTTTGAGTATTGTCACAAAGAAAATATCCGGTGTTGGGACGTACTCGATTATATATGTTTCGGATTTAAAGAGGATAATCGTGCCGGTGTCCTCTCCGATCTTGCTTTTTAATATTTCCAGCTTAATAGTTTTAACTTTGTCAGTAGGGCTGTCGCGTTGGTTTTTAGGGGGAAGTACCTGTTTTTCCGAAAGTTTACTGACTGTTTCAGGTAATTCTGTCTGGGGCTGAGGCGGACCTTTAGGCTTTGGTTTTAGGGCAAGTACAATTACTGTGATTAATAAAACCACTATGATTATTACAATCAGTACGCCGGGTTTAAGATACTTATTTTTATAATCGGTTAACGTAAACGCCATTTTTTAAAATTGACTGCAATAGCCTAAATAAGCAGATCCAGCCGCCGCCCAATAGCACCATTTCAGAGAATCCGACAAGCCGTTGTTGTAATTAACGGCATTAGATGCCTGCAGGCGCCACTCGACATCCCCTCTATCATACTGGTTGTTCATTTGTCTTGGAATTCCGAGACTAGGATATGCTTCATGGCCCATTTGATACAAGCCCCAGGCAGAACCGCTTGAGGAAGCAGCATTATAAGAAAGCGGTTTGAAAGCATTACCGCCTTCCACAAAAGCTATGTTGTAGTATTTTTCCCAGTTGACCGGATCCAAACTTTGTAAGAGTTGAGCAAGAGCTTCCTTGCTAAAGTTACAGTTCGGGTCACCAAAATTACCCAAAGGATTATTCATCCAGGGGGCGTATTTCCCTCCGCAATCATCCTGGCTAGGTGGGACATTGGATCCGTCTCCTGGGCTGCCCCCGCCCGGCGGCGGGATTTCTTTGGCCGCGATTGCCACGGCCTCAAGGTTGCAGGCAACACCGATTCCCAGATATGTCTGCAAAGCTTTGGGTTTTAGGGCAACATCACGGGAGTAGTGCTTGCCGCAGTCAACGGCGCCGACAAAACGTTCTCTATTTTCATTAGACGCATCCGAAGCACTTTGACCCGAAAGATTTTTGCCGACTCTGCTGGCCACGCAATCGACTACGCTTTGAACGAACTCAGGTGAGCCGACGGCAAGGAGATTAATACTGCTGATAACTTCAGCTATACAGGCTGCGTATGCAGTTTTTAACTTTTCACAGGCCACAGGATCATCAGGGGGAGCATTCGGGTCAGGGATAGGCCCGAAGTAACGTGGGCAGGCTTTGAATACCCTTTCGAGTTCGGCATAATTATTATCCTCCTCAAATTTATCATATAGCACCTTGGGTATAAACGCGGCATAAACTCCGGGCCTGCCGGTAACCTGCGGTGAGCCGATGCCGGTTGCGGTTGAACCCTGCAGAACCTGGCCTTTTTCATCTGTCTTGGCACCTTGCACACTGCCTAACCCGGCTTCTTTAGCATCTGAATAAAGCGTGCTGTTCCAGATTTCGGCAATCCACGGTAGGCGGAAGTTGGGGTAAACCCGGATTTTTGCGACCGTACAGGTATAGGTGCCGTTGCCGTTATCGCGGCACGTATCCCAAAACGGGTTTTGGGGGTTAATGGTGGTAGTAAAAGAGCCTATCTGAAACGTACAGACATCATTGGGGTTTTCGGGGTTGAGCTTATTGGGGGCGACTTTATTGATTGTGCACGAATCACCGGGTTGAATCTGGTCAGCAGGCAGGGCACAGTACGGCGCATTGCCCTCTTTGCCCGGCCGCAGGCTTTTAATGCATGTCGGGCCGTCGTTTGCATCCTGGGCATAGACAGGTTTTACCGGCGAGAGAAAGTCCAATGTGACCTTGATCGCTTTTTGCAGGCCTTTGACAACGGAAGCAGGTGCAGAGATGATTTTTTTGCAGAAATCGACAGCTTTTGCAAGGAAATTCTTTGGCGGTCCCTGTCCTACCCCTTGCTCTGCAATTCTGTGATCGCGGAAAGATTGGGCCGCATAGGGGACTACAACCTGATTCAATTGGTCGGCAGCCAAAGTGGTTCTTCCAAAATCCGGGACATTAAATTCGACGGTTCTTGCCGAAATTGCGGCACATCCCTGACCGTTTTTTAAATCTTCAAACGATTTTTCGGAGCCGATAACCGCAAATTCCAGCTTACCCTTGTAGAGTTCATTATAAGAGGTGGGGATCTTTTCCCAGTACTTGCCCCAGGTCGCAAGCCACATTGAGCGGTCTTGTCCAGGCTGAGGCGGGAACGGTATGCCGTAATCGGCGACAAGTTCGGTTATGGTTTTGGGATTTTGCCCGGCAATATCGGCTATTTTATCTGCCGATTCGGGAAGTGACAGCTTATTATTCCCGTCCCGTTTTGTATAGACATACTCTACATATCTTCTCTTCATTTCATCGGTCATCAGTTTGGGCGTAGATTTATATATCGGGCCGCGCCAGCTGTTTAATTCGGCAGGTTTTAGACTGAAAAGATCGGCAGTCTTATGGGAGGGTTCCTGAAATCTGCCTTCTAAATAATCGGAACTTGGGTAGCCGAACAAAGACTGCATTCTGGAAAAGTCGACTGTAAATGAGGCATTTAAAGGAATTGTTACTGCCTGATTAAGTGTTCCCGTAAGCTCGACCCCAGCGGCTTCTATCGGTGGATCAAGCACTCCGGGTTTGGTGATGTAATTATCCGTAAGTTTTTCGGTTTCCACCGCATTTTCGCACGGGTTAGGAATGAGCGTAAGCTCATCCGGGGGAGAGGGCGGCGGCGGAGAAGGTGGCGGAGAAGGTGGCGGAGAAGGTGGCGGCGGAGAAGGCGGCGGTTCGGGTACTTCCAAAGTGACGGTCGTTCCGCATTCTCCCTTTTGTCCGAATTGATCCGTAACAGTCAGGTAGTAAGTTGTAGTCACAGTAGGCGTCACCGCTTGACCACCGCTGGGCAGCTGGGGTGATGAATTGATCGTCTGCGGATCGCCTACGTCTGCAGCAGATAAAAAGGCAGAAGCAGCGTTTGGGCTTGCACTCCATGACAGAGTCGAGCTTTCTCCCGGCAGTATTGAGGAAGGCAGGGCAGAAATTGAGCAGGTGGGGCCGGCAGGGGCCGCGACTGTGTATCTGGCAGTCTTTCTGTTGTTTGCTTCGGTGCCTTCCGGAACCGCGCAGTAGGCTGGGGCAGGTGTTAAGCTTGAAGTACTGTCGACCATAACATAAATTGTGTAAATACCGGGAACCGATGTGGCGGGAAAGCCCTGGACTTCATTAGCACCATCACCGAAGGTATCAGACGCACCAGGCGCCAGAGAGGCTAAGTAAAATCTTTCCTGACTGCCTTCCGGCTTACAGCTGGTAAAGTCGGAGCGGCGGTATATCGTTGCAAAACTTGACTGGCCGATAGGATAGGCAGTACTGCCGCCCTGGTTTTTGATGGTAATTATCGGTTTGACCGTTTCGCCGGGTAAATATGTTGCCGTTGGGCTATTAAACCTGACAGAA
>MFBF01000062.1:4988-5557 GCA_001774865.1 Candidatus Curtissbacteria bacterium RIFCSPHIGHO2_02_FULL_42_15 | reverse complement strand
GTCTACCGTTTTTGAAGTTATTTTTGAGTTGCCAAAAGGCAAAGATTTTCTTCTTGGGATGAACGGAACAATCGAAGTTCAAATAGAGAAAAAAGACGATGTTCTTTCAATTCCACCTCAGGCCTTAATCGACGAAAAACATGTCTGGGTAAAGGAAAATAATACTTATTTCGAAAAGGAAGTCGCAACCGGCCTCGAATCCGATGAGCATGTAGAAATAATTTCAGGAATAGGCGGTGGGGAAGAGGTCGTTACTTCGGGTTTTGAGGAAGTTACAAAGGCAAGCCTTTTTCAAAAACTTTTCTCGAAACTGTTGTGAATGTTCTTATCAGCGCAAAAAATCTAACCAAAAAGTACGGGGAAGCGCCAAACGAAACCGTCGCTTTGGAAAATGTCTCAGTTGAAATTAAAAACGGAGAATTTACGGCAATTATTGGGCCTTCCGGTTCCGGAAAATCAACATTAATGCACATATTGGGCTGTCTTGATAAGCCCACAGAAGGAGAGTATTTTTTCAGGGGCAGGGAAGTTTCCAAACTTTCCGACAACTCCCTCGCCGAAATCAGAAA
>MFBF01000062.1:4766-4942 GCA_001774865.1 Candidatus Curtissbacteria bacterium RIFCSPHIGHO2_02_FULL_42_15 | reverse complement strand
ACTTCGGCACTTAAAAATGCCGAGCTGCCGCTTTTGTACGCTGGAGTAGATAAAGAAGAAAGGCACAGTAAAGCCTTGAAAATTCTCTCAAGCTTGGGGCTTTCGGAAAGGGTTAACTCAACACCGGGGCAACTTTCCGGCGGCGAACAGCAAAGAGTTGCAATTGCGCGGGCGCT
>MFBF01000062.1:3970-4700 GCA_001774865.1 Candidatus Curtissbacteria bacterium RIFCSPHIGHO2_02_FULL_42_15 | reverse complement strand
AGAAATTATGAAAATTTTTCAAAGTTTAAACAAAAGGGGGAATACGATTATTGTAATTACGCACGATCCGGAAGTTGCAACTTACGCTTCAAGAATAATCACCGTTCGGGACGGCAAAGTTGAAAGCGACAAAAAAATAAAAAGGAGAAAATAGTTAATGGATTTTTCCGAAATTTTTGTTTCGGCTTTTGAAGCTATAAGAATTAATAAAGTCAGGTCTTTTTTAACCTCACTGGGAATAATTATTGGGGTTGCTTCGGTAATTCTTCTGATTTCCTTAGGTACTGGCCTGCAAAAATCAATAACTTCCCAGTTTGAAAGACTCGGCACCAATACCCTTTATATTATGCCCGGAAACATCGGGGAGGGTGCAGGTTTTGCCGGTGGAGGAGGACTTCAGACAAACAAGCTAAAATTTTCGGATGCAGATTTAATTGAAAGAAATGTTGACAATATCGCCTCTGTTTCAAATGGCGTTGAAAGTATCACCTCAGTTGAATACCGGGGAGAAAAAAGAAACGGTGTTATTTTTCTGGGAGTTGATGCCGAGTTTTGGACAACCGGTGCCTATAAGCTTGATTCCGGGCGTTTTTTTTCAAAGGCAGAAGACAGCAGTGCAAAGCGGGTGGTTGTTGTCGGCAAAACAA
Source organism: Candidatus Curtissbacteria bacterium RIFCSPHIGHO2_02_FULL_42_15 (assembly GCA_001774865.1). Taxonomy (GTDB): domain Bacteria; phylum Patescibacteriota; class Microgenomatia; order Curtissbacterales; family GWA2-41-24; genus MFBF01. Next base: position 4,053 of record MFBF01000062.1, on the reverse strand, counting down.
TTGTAGAAAAACTTTTTGCGGGCCAAGATCCAATAGGGAAACAATTAACGGTTAGGGGCAAAAGATATCAGGTAATTGGTGTT
>MFBF01000062.1:2195-3914 GCA_001774865.1 Candidatus Curtissbacteria bacterium RIFCSPHIGHO2_02_FULL_42_15 | reverse complement strand
CGCAGAGACGGCAAATTTACAAATAGGATTTGACAGACCTACCTGGATTTTAATAAGTGCGGCTTCCAGCGATGCCATTTCGCAAATTCAGGATGATGTTGGGGAATTGATCGGAAAGAGATTATCCGATGATGAATTTTCGGTACTCACAAGCGAGGAAAGCCTTGATATTGCAGAAACTATTCTTGGAGTTGTTCAGGGGGTATTTGTAGGGATTGCCGCAATTTCGCTTTTAGTTGGAGGCATTGGTATTTCCAATATAATGCTGGTTTCGGTGACGGAAAGAACTCGCGAGATTGGCCTTCGAAAAGCAATCGGCGCCAAGAATTCCGATATTCTCATTCAGTTTTTAATAGAAGCGGTAATTCTTTCATTGACAGGCGGGTTGATAGGCTTGACACTGGCGACTGCAGCCAGTTTTGCCGTGAGAGTATTTATTCCGGCAACTGTGACAGTCGAGGCAATAGCTCTTGCGATAGGTTTCTCCGCGCTTGTGGGAACAGTCTTTGGGGTTTTCCCGGCTTACCGCGCATCAAAACTTGAACCTATTGAAGCATTACGTTCCGAGTAATGAGAAAAATGCTGAGTTTGTCGAAGTGTCGAGACACTGAGACAAGAGTAATTTTAACAATCACTTTGCCCTGACCTGAACTATCTGGAAGTAATTGCCGTCAACATCCGCAAACGTTGCAATGTATCCGTAGCCTTCGACATGGTAAATGTCCTGAATTTTTTTGACCTTGGCCTTAGTTAATCGACCTGCCTCTTTTTTAATATCATTAACCTCTAAATTAAAAATAATTCTTTCGGGGTTTTTATTTTGGCCTTTTATCTTGGAATGGTCCATTATTCCGATTTCAGGGCCTTTGCCTACTTTAAAGCCGTAAAGCTTTTCATCTTTTTCGCCGATTTCTGCTTCGTAAGACTGTTTCAGCCCGACTACTTCCCGGTAAAATTTGGCCAGTTTTTTGGCATTTTCGGAAAATATCATTAGCGACTCAAGTACTCTAATCATTTTTACACCTCCTTTCGGAAAGATGAGTTTAACTTATGGAATTTTAAAAAACAATAGAGGAAAATCTATACCTAAAAGTATATTGTTCGAGCATGTCGAGAACCCCCTGGTCTTGAGCTCAGGTCTTCGACTCCGAGGTTGCTCAGACTCGAGGAGGTCGAAAGACTTCTCGACTTACAAGTTGAACTCGCTCGCTCGAAGAATAATAATATGTACTGAAGACTTTTGGTATTAAAAGCAATGACTCAGCAATTAATCAGATGTCCGTGGGTTGGGAATGACCCGTTAATGATTCTTTATCATGACAAGGAGTGGGGAGTTTCGGTTCACGACGACAAAAAGCTTTTCGAGTATTTAATTCTGGATTGTTTCCAGGCCGGTCTTTCATGGAGTACGATTTTGAAAAAGCGAATTAATTTCAGACGCGCTTTTGATAATTTCGATGCGGCAAAAATTGCTCGATACAGGGAGTCGGAAATTAAAAGACTTTTAGCTGATTCCGGAATTGTCAGAAATTATTCGAAAATTTTTGGGACCATTGTAAATGCCAAGAAATATTTGGAAATTCAAAGAGAATTTTTATCATTTAACAAATATATCTGGGGTTTTGTCGGCGGCAAGCCGATTAAACATAATTTCAAGGAAATATCACAACTGCCGGCAAAAACACAAGAATCGGATAAGTTGAGTGAGGATTTACAAAA
>MFBF01000062.1:0-2090 GCA_001774865.1 Candidatus Curtissbacteria bacterium RIFCSPHIGHO2_02_FULL_42_15 | reverse complement strand
CTTGGTCTATTGCCTCTCGATATGCTCTAAGATGTATAGCCAAGTCCCGCCTGCGAGCTTCGTGGGCTGGCGGTGGGTTATGATGATCGATTTCTCTGCATAATAAATTAATTAATGATATTAAAAGAGCGTTATACACCTACTTTTCCTACCAGTCAAGTAGTATTCGATTTTATAGAATTGTGGGATAACAATCGCAAAATAAGATGAGCAAGGAAAGATTTAAAAAAGACCAAATTGTAAAAATAATCGATGGCTCCGAATATCCTATGGCAAATGTTGAAGGTGAAATCGGGGTCGTACTTGGTACGATCCCGCCCGACTCTAACAATCCTCACCGGGTGATGGTCAGCTTAGATGGCAAAGGTTTGATAAACATTCTTCCGGGAGATCTCAAGAAAGTTAGGCAAAAAAGTAGTCGCGCGAGGGTTTCTTCCAGAGCTCCAAAGCGCCCAAGTTCCCGGTAATTATTGCATCTGCGTCTGCTTCAAGAGCGGATATTATTTCGTATGAATAATCGGCACCGTAAACAAATACGTTTATTACGCCATGTGTACGGAGGTCCTTTACAACATCTTCTCTTGCTAATGTAAAATTTAGCGACACGCCTTGCGCTTGTCTTGCTGTTTGCTCATCCATGAAGCTGAAGAGCTGCTCTTCATTGTCTATGGAGTAGAAAAGACTACCGTTTTTTTTAGTTTTGTGCGATATTCGGTCGAGAGCCGCCCACTTTCCTGTATATGCGGTTCTTTCCGACAGGCCGAATTTATTAACAGTCTTTACTACATGATCGGTCGAATTCGGCGATTCTTCTTTTAGATCCAGAAAAAGTCTTTGATGGTTATTTGCCGAATGTTCTATAATTTCTGCAACAAGTGGTACCGATTTGCCAAGCCCTAAAAATCTTATTCCATAATCTATTACAGGGGGCGGTAGATTATCACCATGTGTTACCGATAATTTTCCTCGATACAATCGAATATCCGCTTCCACAAAGTCGACACCGGCAAGTTTGGACATTTCAAGATGATTTGCGCTGTTTCCGCCAGTATGGGCAATAGTTATCGGAGAAAATTGCAAAAGGCGGCCTTTTGTTTTTTTGTCAATATCTTCAAAATCGCCGAACTTTTCTCCTGTGGGAATTATTATTTTCGATGCTTCAGAAACACCATAACCAATCCCATAGGCAGCTGCTACTTTAGCCGGAGTGCGGATAATTTTACGCCTCCCAAAAAACTTCTCAGTCAATAGCCATTCAATAAATCTTTCGTTCATTTTCACGAAAATTGTATCAGTTATCTTTCACGAACTCAAAGCTCAATGTACTCTTGATGAAAGATAATCAAATCGGGTAGTATTTTCTTGTGAGATTCAGTCTGGATCCCAAGCTTTCAATACCGAAGCTTTCAAAATTCCACAAAGATTTTATCGGTTTTTTTATTTTGTTTGCGTTTATTTCAATCTCCCTGGCTTTTTTGGGATTAGCTTGGATTTTAAAAATTTTACAGGAAGAATCTTTTCAAAAGGCTGAAGTAATTCAGGTTCAGGAAGAAAATAGTCAAAAACCCGAAATTCCAAAGCCTAAACTTCCGGGCAAACCACAAACGCAAATTGTCCAAAATAAAAACAGCAATCCATTATGTAAGGGCGTGACGGAACCTTGGAAGCTGGTACCGGATCCGGGGAAAGAAGGGCAATTCATTATCTGCAACAGCCAGACGGGGAATAAAATGGCAACCGCGGATGAGCTGAATTCCGCTTTAAATAATTACCGTGTTGCGCACGGGTTTAATGCTCTTAGAATTGACGGGACATTGTGCGCAATAGCAGGGGAGCGGGCCCGCGAGATTTCCCAAAACTTTTCCCACGACGGTTTTAAGGCGGCGGTTGAGCGCCATAATCTTCAAAAGTCGGCCGGTGAAAATATTGCGTCAGGTCCTTTAACTGCGGTTCAGTTTGTGGAATGGAGTTGGGATAAAAGCCCGGGGCATCGGCAAAATATGCTTTCTGATTGGACCGAAGGTTGCGGAGGTGTATTTGACAGATTTGCGGTTTATGTCTTCGCGAAGTGATTTACTAAAAAATCTAGT
>MFBF01000061.1:11323-16793 GCA_001774865.1 Candidatus Curtissbacteria bacterium RIFCSPHIGHO2_02_FULL_42_15 | reverse complement strand
AGGTAAAAAGTTTCCAGGAGACTGCAAATCTTACCTGAGTTATTTTATTCTGGTTGTTAACTGTGAATGCTACTAAATACTCCATGTTTTGTGATATTGCGACAAAAGTGCCGGCAAGCTCCGGATTTTTTGACTTAAGATTTTTTATTGTTTCATTTTTCTGGTCAAAGTTAAAAGGTATACCAGGTTCAACGTAACTTAGCTGGGCAACTGCCTCGTCTGGCGTTTGTTCGCCGCAGCACTCAGTCGCCTGCAGAATTACAGACACAGGATTTGTCATGTATGTAGCCATTGCTTGGGTATTTTTGGAGTTGACAGAAGCTTCGATATTTTCCTGCAGCTCAGAAAGAGTCATTGTTTTTGGTGACGGAGTTAATTGTGGTGATTCTTGCACTTTTTGAATGTTTTCTTGAGGCGACGGAGAGGGTGAGGGTGAGGGTGAGGGTGAGGTTTGGGAGAGCCTTGTTATCAGTTTTTGATTCTGGAAAATAAGATAGCCCGCTGCCGCAAGTAAAATTACAGCAGCACCAATGGCTAGTGCGATAAGCGATTTCTTCATGCTTCAAGGATAGTGAAATTGCCGCAAGATGTCAAAGCATATTCAAAAAGTAAAAATCTGGTAGAATTTGCACTATGAAAAAGGTTGCAGTAGTCACTGGCTCTGCCAAAGGTTTAGGTAAGGCGATTGCGTTTTCTTTGGTCGAAGACGGATTTACAGTCGTTATCCACTTTCGAAAAAGCAAAAGTGACGCGGAAAAAATACTCAATCTGGTCAGAAAAAAATCTCCAAAATCCATTATCGCCTTTGGTGATTTAACAGATGAGAAACAGGTCAGATCAATGTTTCTCCAGGTTTATAAAAGGTTTGGGAAAGTTGATATATTGGTAAATAACGTCGGTAATTTTCTGTATAAAGAGTTTTCCAAAACCACAAATTCCGAATTTAGGGATATTTTCGAGTCAAACCTCTACTCTGCTTTTTTATGCTCTCGGGCGGTCGTGCTCAATATGCGTAAGCAAAAATCCGGGCACATTATAAATATCGGATCAGTCGGAGCAGAAACAATGACTGTTACGGAAAAATCCACACCGTATTTTATGGCCAAAAATGCACTTTATTCCCTGACAAAAATAATGGCACGGGAAGAGGCAAGATACGGAATCCACGTAAATATGATCTCTCCCGCCTCTTTGGAAACCGATATTTTTAAGGCTGAGGATTTTCCAATGGGCCGGTCGGCAAATTACAGCGACGTTGTTAAAGTTTTGAAATTCTTGACTAGTAACGATGCTTATTATATAAATGGTGCGAACATTGAAGTTGCCGGCGGGTTCATTCCTGGAATGTGAAGGTAAGTGTCAAGTATGAAGGATAAAGTATTAAGTATCATGAAAAGTAAGATCTGGTTCTTGCTATTTTTTATTGTTTTGGGGTTTATTGCCCTTCAAATTCCTTTTACTCAGCTTGTTGGTTCAAATGTTAAATTTACCCTCTTTGACTTTTTTGCACCGACAGCCGGTGCATTTTTGGGGACTGGCTTTGGGGTAATTGCGGTTTTTGCTATGCAGGTTGTTAATCTTTTGATAAACGGAATTGACAAGGGGGCGGTAATCAGGCTTTTTCCGATTTTATTTGCTATAGTTTTCTTTTCTTTCTCTTCCAAAAAACAAAAAAATGCGCTAATTTTGGCTGTACCTGCACTTTCAATCATAATTTTTAACCTTCATCCTATTGGCCGCAGTGTCTGGTTTTACAGCCTTTTTTGGTTAATCCCTTTTTTAATGTGGCCTTTGTCGAAAAAGTCGCTGGCCGCTAAAGCCTTGGGTTCAACATTCACAGCTCATGCTGCCGGCGGAGCGGTATGGATTTGGGCGTTTAATCTGCCGGCTCCTGTCTGGATTTCTTTGATTCCGATTGTTGCTCTGGAGCGAGGAATATTTGCTTTGGGCATTTGCGCATCGTATGTTGTATTTAATAATTTCTTTGCTCTTCTTTCCAAAAAGAGCTTGTTGACAGGAGCTTTTTCATTTGATAAGAACTACGTGCTGAAATTTCTAAAATAGGCAGCACCAAATGAAAAAACTTCTAAGATTAATTGATAAATTCTTCCCTCCCCAGACCGTATTTGCTCATTGCGATATTCCATGCGGAATTTATGACCCTCATGAAGCACAGATGGCCGCGCATACCGTTTTAAGAATGACAAACATGATTAGTGAGCTTCAGGCATTGTCTGCAGAGCTGCCTTTTGAGGAAAGAAAAAGAATTATTTCCCAAATAGCAAGATTAACGAAAGTCAAAGAGGAACATGCGGAGTTTATCAAGCATCAGGTAAGAATCATTTGGGGAGATTATTTTAAGGACGAACACATTAAAAAATATAAGACACTCCACCAGCTGGTTTTTAGGATAATGAAGCAGGCATCGGCCGCAAGACAAAATGTCGATATTAAGGCAGCAAATGAGCTTTTGGGGATGGTTCAGCAGTTTGCTGAAATATTTTGGGAAACCAAAGGAAGAAAAGTTCAAAAAGTTAAATCCGGATATCCGACAGAAGGCGTAATTGTGCTGCCAAAGTAATCTACAGCCTTACTGTTCGAGCTTGTAGAGAACTATTTTTAAGGAAGTTCTCCATTGAGTCGAACTATATGCGATTTCCCTTTTCAAGATTCGTAGTTTTAGACCAAAGTATGGAACCGGCTTTTTTCGAGGGAGACCATGTGCTTACTTTTAATTGGTTCAAGCCAAAAGTTGGAGAAGCGGTTGTTGTTGGGATCAAAGGCAGGAATTTAATAAAAAGGGTCGTAAAGATTATTGGCGCAAAATTTATTATCGAGGGCGACAATAGAAAAGTTTCGTCAAGAGTGGGACTGATCGAGGCCAGTAAAATTATCGGTAAAGTTATTCTGAAGTACTAGGTGCGTTTTGGAAGTATGTCTCGAATTCCGCTTCCTGCACAACTCCGGGTTTTTTCTCTCCGTTTATAAAAAATGTCGGGGTTGAGGAAACACCTAGCTTATTGCCGTCTGCGAAATCCCGATCGATAATGTCGTAGGATTCATCAAGATCTGTTTTAAATTTCTCAACATCCAATCCAAGTTCTTGAGCGTAGCCTGCGAATAAATCTTCAGGGTTTGATTTTTCGGACCATTCAGGCTGTTTTGTGTATAAAAGATCGACCATTTCCCAAATTTTTCCCTGCAAGGCTGCCGCCTCTACAGCTTTTGCTGCGGGTCGTCCGTTTTTATGAGTTGATAATGGATAATGTCTAAAAACAAAGTAGACTTGGCCTTGGTGCTTTTCTAAAACAGACTTTAAAATTGGCTGGGCGCTGCGGCAGGCCGGACACTGCATATCTGCAAACTCGACTATTTTTACAGGTGCATTGGAGTCACCCGTGGAATTTTTGGTATTCGAATATAAAACCGACTCATCGGCTTTTTGATTTGTATTTTCCTGGGGTTTGCTGCGGGAAAAGAAAAAGACCCCTGCCACCACAACTATCACGGTAAAAATTCCAATACCGATAAAAAACTTGGACTCGGTGCTCATTTGCCTGTTTTTAATATTATCAGCATTAATGCGGAAATCACAATAAATGCAGTCATCGAAAGAAAAGGAATTGTAATAAAACCGAAAAACATTATCTGGATTGCCGAACAAGGGGCTGTTGCGCTGCAGGTTGCAGCTTCAACCTTAGAAAGCGGCGTCATTTGCAGAAGGTATTGATAAAGGCCGACAAAAGCACCCGTTACAGAAAGAGGCAAAACGTAGTATGCGACGTTTTTATCCTTTCGTAGGATTGCAACGGTAAAGAGGACAATTAAAGGATACATAAAAATTCTCTGCACCCAGCAGAGAAAACAAGGCGTCAGGCCTTTAATTTCCGAAGAATAAAGACTACCCAAAACGGCCGCCCATACTTGGAGAAAAGCCAGATAAATAGCGTATTTTTTTACAAAATTGAAAACTAAAAACATCTTATGCGGGGATTATACAATGAAAAGGCCCCTCATGCGAGACGCCCTTCCAGTTTTGAAGCCTTGCTCTTATAAGATTAGGCACTATTTATATACTTTGTGGAAACAATAATGTCAAGATATGGGAAAGTTGAAATTGAAGTTTTCAAGTTATATAATCGCCCACCATGGAAAGATTAAGATTAGGTTCATCCGCTGCCATTACAAAAACTCTAGAAAGTGGTGCGACTGTAACTGTAGAAAGACTTGAGGCGAAAAGACCCATACCATGTTCAGTTGCAAAACATGAGGCTGCGCATGTTGTAGCGGCTGGCAAAATTGTCAGCGCAACAATAATACCAAGCGGCGAGGTATTAGGTGAAACTCGGCCGGTTCATTTGACAGCCTCCTCCGCAGCCGCAGCTGCAGCGATGGGTTATGAAGGTTTTGGATGGGATAAACTTCTTACCGTAGACTATTTAGGAGTCGATTGGGAAACTGCAAAAGCAGCCGCCAGAGCAGACTTATCGGGTAGAGCAGATGAGATGTATGAGGTTGCTACAATATTGCAAGAGCGTGGTACCATCGGACAGTCTGATGTAGAGGAAGCAAGACAAAATGTCAAAAACAGAAGTGAAGGAATATTCCCGGTACAGGTTAACGTCTTGCCACCCGAAGGAAAAGTAGTTACTTATATGGATGAGTCATTTCATGGAGAAGTTATAGTCGCTGATCTCTACAAACTGCGCAATTAAAATTTCGAGCTATTAATATCCGCCCAGTGATTGAAGACAGGAGGCTTTGGCTTGAGGGTCGGTTATCTGATCACAAACACTTTTGTCGATCTGTTGAGTTTGTGTTGGAGTCGTCGGAGTCTCTACAAAATTGACATTCACAGGCGGTGTGAACATTGAGTTATCAACGTTCCACGATGAGCAGTTTACGTCGGCTTCCTGGTCTAAATCAACGGATTCCGCAGTCGTACTTGCCTGTACTTTTTCAAGCTCTGCGATTTTCATTTTCACTCCCTGAGGGGAAAGAGACGACCATGAATACATATATGTTTCGTCCTGAATCATATGACTGTCAATGGTTTTTCCTTCAGAGGTCATTGTAAAATCGCCGCGGAGATTTTTGCCGGAAACGTAAACAGTTCCCTCCCCCACTTGTTCGGCCGTCGGGTATTTTATTGTGCAGGTTTGATTTTTGCCCGCAGCCAAGAGGTTTTTAATTGAGCCTTTTGTTTGTGATTCTTCCGGTTGAGTTGGTTGAGTAGTTGTACTTTCCTGAGGGGTCTGCGCCGGTTTTTTAAGAAAGAAAAATCCGGCTGCTGCGACAATGACGACTGCTATTGCTCCTGCAATCAATAAGGTCTGTTTTGGCATACTGCGAAGTATACACAAATTCTATTTGGGGAATCAATGGGAGAAATTTTAAAAAAGAAAGAGCTGGCACGAGTTGAAGATTTTAGAGCTGCGTGAGAGTTTTCCAGAAATACTAATGGCGGATT
>MFBF01000061.1:0-11308 GCA_001774865.1 Candidatus Curtissbacteria bacterium RIFCSPHIGHO2_02_FULL_42_15 | reverse complement strand
CCATAATCCCATTTACTTGGCAGCTTCTGTGGATTTTTCTTCTGCCTGTTTTTCGGAAGCTTCTCCTGTTTTCTTTTCTTCTTCAATCATATAATTCACCTCCTCCCAAAATTTATATTACAAATTAAGCCTATTTCTGATCAGGTGCAGCAGCTGGTTAGGATCTTTTATAAGGTCTACTTCGATCCATGAATCGTATTTGCCGTTTTTAATTAAAGTAGTTTTTTCGGATTCGAAAATTTCATTGTCCAGCCAAAAAAATCTTTTGTTAAAATCAATAGCCTCGGTTTTGTCAACCTGGAAATTAGTGGGTTTAATTTGCTTAAACAGATTAACCGTTTCTTCCGGAAAGAATTTCGAAAGGTAAGAAAGCGTATATTTACTGTCACCGTGACAGCGCGAGGTTAGCCAGAAAACCGAATATTTATCGAGTACGTACTTGAGAAATTTATCCAGATGCAGTGCCGGTACGACTCCCTTCGTCAGGATTACTCCGTCAATGTCAATGTAAACGTTTTCGTTTAGAATATTCATTGGGATTATTTATATCCGCAAGAAACCGCTTGATTTTGGCGCCGTCTGAGTTAATAGATCTACTTAATTAAGAAGTTGTATTAGTGAATAGGAGAAAAAGATACTATGGGTAATTATTTTACAAGTAGACTATCTTTATCTTGTCTAATCAAAAAATGTTCAAAGTTAAGCAGATTTATTATTTGCTTATTTAAATAAGCAAATTTAACCGATTTAATCTGCCGATTAAGTTACAGTCTAGCAGAAATCACAAACAAAGTCAATAAAACTATAAGCTTAGCTGGTACTTTTGGATCAAAGATACTGAGTTTATCGAAGGGCTGTGTAGGAACTTTTTATCAAAGCAGGTGGTTATTGACTAGATAACTTTTTACAGTCTTGAGCAAATCGCAGGCCTAAATCCGCGGCTTAGTCCTTGTTTCAAACGTAAGTGTGTTAATAATTGCCTTTGTAGTCTTGGTATTTAATATTTAATTATTTTTTAATCGAAAAAACTATTTAATTTAACATTAAATACAAGTACAATGATTTCAATATTTTTGAAATAGAGAAATGGGATGGCTGATAGACGATTTTTTAGATAATATTTCCTCCAAGAAAATATATTTCATCATCGCCGTTTGCATAATAGGTTTTTTAATATATTCAAATACATTCACAGCCCCGTTTGTTTTTGATGATATTGGTACAGTTTACGGCAATAATGCCTTAAGGGAATTGAATTTACTGCTTGAATGGTGGTCTTTCCTAAAACCAAGGTTTTTGGGTTACTTAACCTTCTTATTGAACTATAAAATCGCCGGTTGGAACTTAGCGCTTTACCACCTCACAAATTTATTGATTCACATTTTAACTACGTTCTTTGTGTGGCGTTTGGTACTGTTAATCTTTGAAACCCCAAGATTTAAAGAAAGCTATATTTCCACGCATAAAAAATACATAGCATTGTTTTGCGCCTTAATTTTTCTGACACACCCAATTCAAACACAGGCTGTTACCTATATTGTCCAGAGGTTTACAGCACTTGCGGCACTATTTTACATACTTTCCGTTTATTTTTTTATAAAGGCGCGGATTAAGAAAAGCCTCTCTTTTTTTATTTTCTCAATTTTTTCGATGCTTCTTGCTTTTTGGAGTAAAGAAAATGCATTTTCTATTCCCGTAATGCTCATTGTTTGCGAATTGTATTTTTTCAGTAATTTTAGGAAGTTTATAAATTTAAAGTTTATTGCCCTCTGGATCTTTTTTTTCGCTGTTTGTATCAAATTTATTTTTCAGCTAGTAAGCTTAAGCGATGCTTTTGGGAAGAAGGTTACGTTTGCCGGAGAGAATATAACAAGTCAGAATTACCTAATTTCGCAATTTGGTATATTAATCAGATATCTTAAGCTTTTGATTATTCTCGTAGGCCAAAGTATCGACCATTACGAATCACCTATAAATAACATATTCGAACCCTCTGTTGTTGCCGGAATCATAGTTTTGTCATTTATGGTGATTTTGGCAGTTATCACCTTTAGAAAATACAGGCTTATATCTTTTTCTATTGCATGGTTTTTAGTTTCGATGTCTGTTGAATCGAGCTTTATTCCCATACAAGATTTAATGGTTGAACATCGTTTGTATTTGCCAACCTTCGGATTCAGTTTATTTATAACCCTAATTATTTATTATTTTTCGCGAAACAAAATAGCCAAAAAATGGCCATATGTCTTTGTGATATTAATTTTGATATACGGTGTTATGACTTTCGCCAGAAATAATGTTTGGATTAGTAAAGTTAGTATTTGGCTCGATGCCGTCAAGAAGAATTCCAATAACGACAGGGCGTTGACAAATTTGGGAGGTGCTTATTCTAAGGATAAGAATTATAAACAAGCGCAGTATTATCTTGATAAATCCTTGTCTATAAATCCAAAAAATCCCGATGCGCTGGTTATTAAAGGGGCACTTATTGGTCAGCAGGGACAATTGGATGAAGCGCTAGATTTATTCTATCGAGCTTTAGAGCTATTCCCAAATCATATTGGCGCTTATTCAAATATTGCGGTTATTTACTATAAACAGGAAAAATATGACGAAGCCGCCAATGTTTATAAAAAAATATTAGAAATTAGTCCGGATAATGTTACAGTTTATGAAATGCTAAGTTATGTTTTGGTCCTTGGCGGCCAAGAAGAGGAAGCCAAAGAGTATATGCAAAAAGCTATAAGGCTTGATTCATCTTCTGTGGATACATTTAAAAAAATGGAGGAATCATTGAAAAAAAGCAGGGATACAAAAAGTTTAGAATCTTCCGAGACAATTAACTAACTATATAAATTAATGTTGCAAATGATATAAATAATTAGCCTAAATATGAGTAAAGATCATCTTGAGATATAAATGAAGCTGCGAGACAAGGATTATGAATAATCATTGCGGATCTTCGAAATTACTTCCACAATGACTCCTTCTTTTCTCGTCTCCATCCTTTTATTTCGGATTCACGGTGCCTTGCTTCAAGTAATGTTTCAAATTGTTCGGAGTATTTTAAAATAACGGGCCTTCTGATCTTTGTGTAATGTGCACCCCATTTTGATTGGTTGTGTTGTTTAAATCTTTTTTGTAAGTCATTTGTGCAACCAATATAGTAAGAATGATCAGAGCATTCAAGGATATACATGAAGTAAGACATGAAAGAAATGCCCTTCTTCGCTAAAGCTCATCAGGATCTTCCTCGCTTTTTATAAATCCAGGGTCGAAGACTCTGACGAACGAAGTGAGGAAGAGCTGCGGGACTAGGATTCGAACCTAGATAAGCAGCTCCCCGCCTGCTGGGGACTGAGCTGGGAGACTAGGATTCGAACCTAGATAAACAGCTCCAAAGGCTGTTGTCCTACCATTAGACGATCTCCCAGATCAAGCCCCAGCGATGTCGGGCAGGCAAAGGCTGCTGTCCTACCATTAGACGATCCCGCATCGATAGTTATTCGAACTCAATAGTGTAGTACTAAATCGAATCTTTTTTATCCTGCTTCGCAGGATGTCCTACAATAACGCGTTGCTTTGCTCCGCTAGTTTTGCAGACGAAAGAGACGATCCCACAATGTTGTATCCCCAATTTTACCAAAAGAAGGCTGTAAGATTCTATTGCAATTGGGTATGATTAAGATATGGCAGATGATGATGGCAAGACTCAAGAAAAATTAGACGCTCTCCAAAAAGCGCGCGACCAGTTAAGCCGTGACTGGCTTTCTGAAGAAAGGGAAAAAAGCAGACTTACAGCTGCAGTTGACAGTATGCCGGTGGGTTTTATGATTGTTGATGATTATCAAAAATTAATTAAAAAAAACCCGGCTGTTGATAAAATTTTGGGGCCATGTGATGAGGGAGAATGGTCAGTTACTGCGATTCGTGCAAAAATCGGCTCAGCTTACGATTTTTCCGGCGATGTAATTAAGTGCTATCGCCAAAGGATTCAAATCGGCCCGAATGATGTTTTATTCGGCTCCAAACTACTGCGTTTTTATATGTCTCCAATAGTTGTTATAAAAGAAAGTTTAACAGCATCCGGCACGGTAATTTTAATTGAGGATATAACTGCTTGGAAGTCTTAGCTAGAGGAAGAATCGGCAATTGGACTGCTTTCAGTTAGTTGTGATTCGTCAGTATATTTTTTGACGTGATCCACAAGCTCCCCAGGCGTGATGTCCGATTTGACAAGATGTCCTTTAGCATTTAGTCCGTAAGCCGTGTCAATCACCGGGTCATTGGTTAAATTTGTCAAAAGGACAATCGGGCCGTTTTTTACTGCTGGAGGTTCATTAATAAGAGAGCGCAGAACATCGAGCCCGTCCATTTTTGGCATCATGACGTCAAGAAGTATTAAATCGTAGCCGCCGATTTTTATTTTTGCAAGACCGTCTAAACCGTCTACTGCAGAATTTACCTCAAAGCCCGCGTCTTTTAAGACTTCTTCATAAAGCTCTCTGGCGAATTGATCATCCTCAACAAGCAATATTTTTTTCTTTTCCATATCAATTCGATTTAATGCCTAATTTTCACTTTTGTCAAACAAAATTGACTGATGTTTTTTCAAGATCCTTAGTCTCGTCTGTTTCCTTGGGCGCTTCATCTTTAAGTTGCTGTGCAATGTCCGTGCCTATAACCGGCAGGGAAAAGATAAAAGTGGATCCTTTGCCAAGTCCCTCGCTTTGGGCTGTAATTTGGCCTTTGTGCAGGTTGACTATTGATTTTGTGATGAAAAGTCCAAGGCCGGTGCCGCCGGATTCGGCAACAGCCACGTAGGAATTTTCCAACCTTCCGAATTTAGTAAAAAGTCTTGAGATATTTTCAGGCGCAATGCCTACACCTGTATCGCGGACTGAGCAAAAAACGTAGGGGTACTTTTCGTAGAAATCGATGGTAATCGTTCCGCCGGCTTGAGTAAATTTTAAGGAGTTTCCAATAAGGTTCAGATAAACTTCGTGGATTTTGTCGCGGTCGGCGATGACTTTCGGTATTTGTTTGTTTAGCCCGATAACCCGAATGCCCCTTTCCTGTGCTTTGACACCCACTTCTTCTGTGACTTCATTTACCAATTCATTCAGATTAACCTCCGAAAGTTTGAGTGCGATTCTGCCTGACTCGATTCTGGAGATATTAAGCATGTCGTTTACCAGATTGATTAGCCTTTCTACGGAGATGTAGGCCCGCGAGAGGTATCTTTTCATGTCTTCCGAAAGCTCGGCACCCTTTTTATTCATTGCTACCCACAGGTAGCTTTTAATGGCTGTCATAGGGGTTCTCAGCTCATGCGAAGCAACCGAGACAAAGTCATCTTTCAACTTGTCCAGTTCTTTAAGCCTTGCGTTGGCTTGCGCGAGTTGATTTCTTGTTATGTTTAAGGATCTGAATAGCAAGGCGTTATCGAGTGCAATTCCCACTGCTCCAACAAAGCTTTCTAACAATGTCCACTCCTCAGTCTTTATTTTTGATTTGTCTTTATTCAGACTGAAAATTATGGCTCCTAAAACTTTTTCTCTTGCAGTCACAGGATATACGAGAGTTGTTTTAATACCGAGTTGATTCTGGAAATCTTTTACCCATTCTCGGGGTAAAGCTGGAACTAGAACGTCGGCAACTTCGGACGTAACCTGTAATTTATTTTCTCTTATTGCTTTTACTGAAAGATTCTCGAAGGAATTTAAGGGTATTCTGATATTCTGAAATGGTATTGGACTAGCTTTTAAAAACTTGTCTGCCGATTCGGTATTGGAAATGGCAATTCTTCTCAATTCACCTCTTTCATGATCAAGAAGTGTTAATACGATCACATGATAGCCATATTTAAGGTAACCTAATTCTGTAAGTACGATATTAACAACCTTTTGAGTTGCATGGTCAAAATCGATTGTTTCAAGGACTACTTTTTCGATATCCCATATGGCTTCAAAAGTCCTTTTTGAATAAGGAGTTTTTAAGAAGAATCTCAAGATGAAAAAACCCAAAAAAACGAAAGCTATAATTGGAGCTAAAATGAGCACAACAGATATAGGGATTTCTCCCATTGCAGGCATCAATTTTAGTATAGCACGGGAGGATTAAGATGAAGGTTCTTTCACACCATTCAGGTATTGAGTAGCGATTCCTAGTATTTTGGTTTTAGATAGTAAGCCTCGACCGCTTTTAGCCTCGGCGAGAATAGCTTTTACCATTTCGTCTGAAGGATTATCAATTCCTAGATCGTCTAATGAGTATCTTACATTAGATTCTCCGCTAAAAGGCCCAATTCTGACATTGGGCCGACGGCCGACATCTACAGGGTCGTAAGCGAAATAGATTCCGACATATCCTTCAGCGTGAGACTCTTCTTTATATTGCGCATCGGCATGGACACCTGAAGCTGTTGAAAAGGCTTCTTCCCCAATTACTGGCGCATTTGTTGGTATTTGTACGTGTAGTAACTCTGAGGTTAAAGAACTAAATTCATTTATTCCCTCAAGATTATCTGAACGGAAACCTTCCAAATTCAAGTTGACCAGTAAGCAGGCTAAATCAACATTTCCGGCCCTTTCTCCCACGCACAAGCTCGTCGCATGAACTCTATCAATTCCCTCACTCGCGGCTACCAAGCAGGTTACAACACCCAACCCTCTATCATTATGAGAATGCAAATCCCATTTAATGTTTGGATATTTACTGGCAATTTCATATTGTGTTGCACGAATAATATTAGATATTGCTTGAGGACTAGCTCTTCCCTGTGTATCGGCAATACAAAGTCTATCAATGCCTAAGTCGCTAGCTATTCTGGAGATTTCGAAAAGCTCAGCTGGTTCTGTAGAAGTTGCTCTTTCTAAAACCATCATGACCGGAACATCATTTTCTTTCAAATATTTGATGTTCTCCACAAGTTGTACTATTTTGTCACTTCTATTCCATTTTTGAATAAGAGCTCTTTCTTCACTAACATCATGAAATAGATCAGCTTCCAAAGGGTAACCCGTTTTTTGTCTTAATCTGACAATTGGTACAACGTCGACTTTGGCTGCGCCTCTTGCCGCACAACTTAAAGAAACATCCAGCCCCCTTGATAATTTGTAATTGATTAACTTTTCGATTTCGCCTTGATGGTTATTTTCGCTTCCAGGAAAGCCGAGATCAAAATGATCCGCAAATTCTGAAGCCGCCTTAATATATATCTTTTTCTCTTCCAGAGTAGGATGAGTTTCTACTTGAGTTCCCTGAAGACCGTCGCGAAGAGTTTCGTCATCTATATCAACGTTTTTAGGAAGAGCCCTGACAGATTTATCCGGAGCTTCATACTTAGCCCAATTATACCCAATTACTTCTTTCATACAGGCTGTATGTATATTATAAGATAACTAGAATGTTAAAAACAAACTTAAATGGTATAATTCGGGCCTATAGCTTATGGATCTTGAAAGAGGGTCTGAGACACAAAATCAAGGCGAATTTAAAATTAGTCGAGGTCTTCACTACGTTACTGAATCTGGAGTTGGTCAAGCAAAAGATGCGCCTTTAGCCAAGTGGGTTTCCACGGACGAAATTATCCCAAGCATTTGGTGTATGAGATACTCTGACCCGGAAAATTTAGGACGTTATCTTCTAACAGGCCGTGGCGGAATTAAAACTGGTCAAATTCAATCCCAGAATCCACAAGTGTTAGTTTTAGGTGAGTCGTCAGGGCGCGGTTCTTCTCGGGAACACGCCCAACTGGCTTTACGCGGTGCCGGAATTGAACTTGTTGTCGGAGACAATTTGGCAAAAATTTTTGAAGATAATTGTCACAATTACGGAATTCACACACTTTCTCTCAAAAAAGCCCGAGAGATGGGTGTATTCGAAAGAGGATCAATTTCAATGAATGAGTTAATGTCTCAGTACGATTTAGTAACGAGAGACATTCTTGCCTACGGTGGTTTATTGCCATATACCAAAGCGCGGGTAGAGAGAAAGATAAGGATTCCAGAAATCACGACACGTATGCGACAGATGACCATAGCAGAAAAAATAATTGCCAGAAGCGCCAGAACACCGCAAGGCGACGCGGGTGTTGAAGCGGTCCAACCTGGTGATGCCGTTATTGTAAAAACAGACAAAAAGTACGCCTATGAATTGCAGACCATTATTTCGCAACAAGTTTTAGAGGAGACTTTTGGAAGCGATACTTCAATTAAAAGCAAAAATGTCTGGTTGTTTGAGGATCATTTAGCCCATATGGGTCCTGATAATCCGGTTACAAAGAGACATCGGGATGCTCAAAGAGCTTTCGCGAGGAAGTTTCAAATACCTGAATATAGAGTTGAAGAAAACGGCGTGGAAGGGATTTGCCACACTGTGATGCTGGAATCACATGTTCTCCCCGGCGACTTAGTTCTTGGAAACGATTCTCACACTTGTCATTTGGGAGCAGCTAATGCGTTAGCTCTGGGAAAAGGGGCATCTGAATTTGCAGCTGCAGTAGTTACTGAAGATACGCCTCTTGTTGTACCTGAGTCAATAAGAATCGAACTCAGAGGAAATTTGAACCCGGGTATTACTTCAAAAGATGTAATGCTTCACCTGATTTCGAGAAAGCAATTTAGGGATGATTTAGTTGCAGCAAACAGGATATTACAATTTGGGGGTGAGGCACTCAACAGGCTGGAATTTGATGATCAGGCTGTTCTGACTAACATGGCGATAGAAGGACAAGCATATACCGGAATTATCGAGCCGAATGAAAAGCTGATTGAGTACATGACGGGTCGTCATAACTTAGATCGAGCAATTATTGAAAGAATGCTTGTCTATCCAGATAACGATGCACGGTATTACAGGCGATTCATTTTAGATCTCTCGACTGTTGGACGTATGGTTGCGCTCCCCGGCGACACTCAAAATGCTGTTCCGCTTGAAGAGGTCAAAGGTGTAGAAGCACAGTTTTTCTACATTGGATCATGTGCCGGTGGAAAGATTAAGGACCTAAGAGAAGCAGCACGAGTTTTAGATGGAAGAAAAGTTGCAAGCGGTGTTGAATTGCAGATTCAGGCAAGTTCCAGATTAGTCAGAGAGCAGGCTGAGAAGGAGGGTTTAATTCAAATTTTTACGGAAGCAGGAGTCAAGGTTATTACTCAAGGTTGCGGAGCATGCATGGGGGCGACTGAGGATTCCAGCGAGAGAACGGAAGTAGTGCTTTCAGATACAGACAGAAACTTCAGAGGGAGGATGGGGAAACATCGCAAAGTTTATTTAGCAAGTTCTGCAGTAGTTGCAGCAAGTGCAGTTGCTGGGGGGATTTGTGCTCCGAAGGATCTTTAAGCAGCTTTTAAAAAATTCTTGGCTTCTTTGTCAAATTTATTCATCGCTTCTCTGCTTTCCGTAACTCTTCGGTCAATTACAGCGATAGATTCCGGAGTACAAGGAGTCACACTTGGAGCCTCTTTAACTCCTTCTGGTGCAGCTTTTATAGGGTAGCCTGTTAACTCTGACCATCGCTGAGGTGAACGTGCTCCAATTCTGACAATCTGAGAAATCCCATCTGATTCTACCTGGGGCAACCTTATTTGTGTTTGACCCTCGTAAATTTTGAAAGCTTCACTTATTTCACAAGCAAGGACAAGATCGACTTTTTCTATCCATTCGGGTTTTTGCTCCATTTTTATCCTTAATTCTTCTGTAGTAAAAGCGGGTTGCTCGCGATGAAAGTTTGCAGAACCTCCTGTAAAAACTCCATGACGGACTTGCCTTCTAACTTTTTTGATTATTCTTTCCAGTGCTGGGTGAGGCATGTAATAAAAAGCTGTAGAGTAGTCAGCATATCTAATAAGTGAAGGATCTAGGTGAGGATTGCTTTCTTTTGCAGGGACAATAATGTGAACAGGGCCTGCTTCATAAAGCTTTTCTCTTTTGTTTGCCCATTGAAGGTGACGGTATCTTGGATGGAGCCTATCGATGTCCCAGAAATCAATCATATCCTCTGGGTACATAAAAGGGACAAAGGGCATATCTTTAGGCCTTCCTTTCTTGAGTTGCATACTTAGAACCTCTGATTCTTTTTCTTTTTGCCATTCGGGGGAATTGATGACCTTTCCAACCCCGTATGTTCCCCACATGTATAAAAGAGCTACTTCCCCTCTTGCGATTCTGTCTGCGATTTCATCGTGATGCTTGTAATTCCAGACAGAATAGACAGGTGTTTCTTTTTCCTGACCGTTTTCGCCTTCAAAAGTCCATGAGGATTTATCGACGTGAATTGGAATATCTTCAAAAAAAAGCACCCGCCCTTTGTATTCGGGAATATGCGGGATAGGTGGTTCTGCCTGCAGCCTTTCCATGACACTATTCTACTATAGGTTTGCAAAAATTTGAAATATACATTATGATTCAAGTCTAATGTCTGAAAGACTTCGACCGCTTGTGGTTGCTCGAAACGCAATTGCAGCTGCTGCTTTGGTCCCTGCAGGGGCTTTTTTTAATGTAGAGAATTCTGCTGGACAAGTCGACACTCATCCTCAGCAAAATATCGAAGTAACAGATAATTCTCTGCTTAAACAGCTGGACGAATTTGTCGAAACCGATTATGGCCGTGCTCTTGTAGCTTCGGTTTTAGCGCTTTCTGTAGCTAATGCCATATACACTCTTCAGGCGAGAAGGGAAACGGATGACAATAAAAAATACGCATTGTCTGCCGCTGCGACAGCTCTATTATTCGGAATTTCAAGTGTGTTTTTTTATGAATCATTTGGGGATGTCAAACCAGAGGTTCCCGCATCATTGATTGAAGGTTATGTTTTGACTCAGGGTATGTATAATGCGATCGACGCAAGACAAAGACATAAATTCCTGAGGAAAAGACTTCCTGCTTATGCTTCTTCTGCCGCAATGGTTGCTGTAGGCAGTACCCTTCTCGCAGAAACTTTGAAATAGCTTGACATTACTTCTTCTAACTTCTTATGCTCAAGTTAGAGAAAGGAGGTGAGGTTATGGATCTTCTTTGGTATTTTTTGGGAGGTATGTTTGTTTTTAATTCGCTCCCCCATTTAATTTCAGGAATTATTGGAAATCGGCATATGACTCCTCTTGGCAAAGATTCGTCGGCAATAGTTAATGTTGTTTGGGGCTTTGTCAATATTGCTGTTGGAGTTTACTTAATAAGTTTAGTCACGGGCAGTTTGCAAATTGTGCCTCCAGCCGAAGGATTGGTAGTATATTTGCTTGGGGGGTTAGTTATGTCGCTTATGGATGCGAATTTGTTTTCCAACCCCAACGCCAAAATGCCCTGGTG
>MFBF01000060.1:26002-27253 GCA_001774865.1 Candidatus Curtissbacteria bacterium RIFCSPHIGHO2_02_FULL_42_15 | reverse complement strand
CCAGAAGTCTATTAACATGTGATCCGCTTAGTATCTTAAACAGACTGCGCGAATTCTCCGAAACATTCTTATCTATGAAGATTTTACCAGATTTAGTATGGTTATTACAGCCAGAATTAGCCTCAAAAATGCCTCCGACTGCAAAATAGGCTATTTTTACTCCTGATTTACTCTTGATTAACTGTTGTTTTCTCTCAATTTTTCTTGTATAGTTATGTATAGCAGGAATTTTTTTATAAAAGTGACTAAAAATGCCAAAAGACGATATTAAGTTACCAGAGCTTTTGACTATTGCGCAGGTGGCTAAAATCCTTAATGTATCTATAATGACGCTTAGGCGTTGGGATAAGAACGGAAAGCTAAAAGCTATTCGTGTAGGCACAAGAAGCGGTGTTGGCGAAAGACGCTATCACCGAGAGGACATTATTAAGCTGATAACAAAATTATAATTATGAGCAATAAAAGAGATTATTCAAACTGGTCGAAAGACGAACTCGTCCGAGAGTTAAAAAAAGTTGAGAAAAGAAAAAAATACGGGATCGTTTAGGAGGATAAACCTGAACAGGTAGCTGAATTATGCAAAGAAAAACTGCCGGTTCTTGAAGAAGATAAGCACAAAGTAATTAAAACTGACGAACTTAAATCAACTAATATCTTTATTGAAGGCGATAATTACCACGCTCTTTCTGTTCTTAATTACACCCACAAAGGAGCTATTGACGTAATCTATATTGATCCCCCATACAATACAGGAAGTGATGATTTTAAGTATAACGATCGAATTGTCGATAAGGAAGATAGTTATAGACACAGTAAGTGGTTATCTTTTATGGAAAAAAGACTGAAGTTAGCAAAGAATGTTTTGAAAACTGATGGCGTTATTTTTATTTCAATAGATGACAACGAATCAGCGCAATTAAAATTGCTATGTAATGAAATCTTCGATGAGGCTAACCTTGTTGAAGTTTTTTTCGTTCAAGTTAGATATGCCAGTAAATCCTTGAATGAAAAAGATCATTTTCAAAAACTTATAGAGCAAGTTTTGGTTTACGCAAAGAATAGAAATAAGTTCAAACCAAATAAGCCGAAAGAAGAATACACACTAGACAACTTTAGGTTTAGGATTGTTGAGAAAGCAAGAGGTGAAGAAATCACTTTGGGCAATAAGAAGGTTATAATTTTTAAACCCGAAGAATACGAAATTGTTGAAGAAGGTAAAGGAGATATTGACTTATTAAAGGGGACATGGGC
>MFBF01000060.1:25021-25989 GCA_001774865.1 Candidatus Curtissbacteria bacterium RIFCSPHIGHO2_02_FULL_42_15 | reverse complement strand
TTAAAAGGCAATACTTCCGGTAAATTCTTCCACCGATACTTAGAGGATAGAAAATCAGTTGACGGACTAGGAATTCTATATAAAGTTTCTGGTATTGGCGAAGATGGTTTAGGATATCGATATTTTACGGGACCCAAAAAGGCTACTGCAACTAAAGGAATTTTTTATGCAGGGATTCCGTTGAACAGAAGGCATGATATCGAAAACAATATAGAGTCATTCAAAGAAAAGCCAATTATCAATTTTTATGATTATAGCGGCGATTTTGGAAATATACGGCATGAAGGCCAGGTAGATTTTAGGAGCGGTAAGAAACCAACTAAAATGCTAATGAATCTAATTAACCTACATCCCAATAAAAACGCGTTGGTATTAGATTTCTTTGCTGGCTCTGGTTCATCCGGTCATGCTACTTTATTACTAAACGACGAAGATGAGGGTGGAAGAAAATTCATTCTTTGTACGAATAATGAAAACAATATAGCGTCTGATATATGTTACCCAAGAATTGCAAACGTTATAAAAGGATACAACAGTGTAAAAGGATTGGATGGTAACTTAAAATACTTCAAAACTGATTTTGTAGACGCTGATCTCACCGACAAAAATAAAAGAAAGCTAGTTGATAAGTCAACTGAAATGTTATGTCTGAAAGAAGATTGTTTTGATGGATCAACAAAGGGTCAAAGTTTTAGAATGTTTACAAATGGCCAGAATAAAAATTTAGGGATTATTTACGATGATGATGGCATTGATCCTTTTAAGAAAGAGGTTAAAAAACTTAATCAAAAATTTGTTGTTTATGTTTTTTCGCTTGATGACAGCGCAAGAGAAGAAGAATTTGAAGATGTCGCAGGGCTGGTTGAACTGCGACCTATTCCGGCGGTCATACTAAACGTTTATAGGAGGATATTTAAGTGATTGAGCTAAGAGATTATCAAAAAGAAGCCGTTGCTGTTTTAAGAAAA
>MFBF01000060.1:20718-24996 GCA_001774865.1 Candidatus Curtissbacteria bacterium RIFCSPHIGHO2_02_FULL_42_15 | reverse complement strand
CTGAAAATGAGATTTGTATTTTCCAGTCCCCTACAGGAAGTGGTAAAACACTTATGGTTTCTGAACTGCTCAAAGCCTTAGTCAGGGAAAGAGAAGATACTAAGAAATTCTCTTTTGTCTGGATCTCTGTAAGAATGTTGCACGAGCAGAGCAAGGAAAAATTAGAAAAATACTATGAGGATGATAGATTATTGCAATGTTCTTACTTCGAAGACTTGGTGGAAAAAAAGATAGGTGAAAATGAAATACTTTTTATTAACTGGCACAGTATAAATAAAAAAGACATTAACATTTATGTAAGAGAAAACGAACAGGACAACAACCTAAACAGCATTATAGAAAATACCAAAGAAGAAGGCAGAGAAATAATCCTTATTATTGACGAGAGCCACCATACTGCAAGTTCTGATAAATCAAAAGAATTGATAGAAGTTATCGGTCCGAAAGTTACTCTTGAAGTTTCCGCTACCCCACAACTCAAAGAGGGTATCGGTGCTTATGAGAAAGTAAATCTTTCAGATGTTAAGGCAGAAGAAATGATTAAGTCAGAGATTTCTATAAATCCGGAGTTCTCAAACATAAAAGTTGGCCCAAGAAGCGCTGATGAATTAGTTATTGAGCAAGCATTAAAGAAAAGAGAAGAATTAGCCGCGCTTTATAAAAAGGTTGGTTCAAATATAAACCCTTTGATTTTAATTCAACTACCCGATCAAAAAAGCAGTCTGATAACTAAAAAAGAAGAAGTATTAAAGATACTCAAAGACAAATTTAATATTACAGAGAAAAACGGGAAGTTAGCCGTTTGGCTTTCAGAAGAAAAGACAGAAACTTTAGCTAACATTGAGAAAAACGATAATGAGGTTGAAGTATTGGTTTTCAAGCAAGCTCCTGCTCTCGGCTGGGATTGTCCGAGGGCTTCAATTCTTGTGATCTTTAGAGAAACAAAGAGTTTTACTTTTACAATTCAAACCATAGGTAGAATAATGAGAATGCCGGAGTTGGCATACTACCCCGAAGAAGAATTAAACAAGGGCTTTGTTTTTACTAATCTACCCGATATACAAATCACCGAGGATTACGCCAAAGATTATATAACGATTTATGAAGCAAAAAGAGACGAGAAACTTTATAAAGATATTTCCTTATCCTCTATATTTCTAAGACGCCAAAGGGAAAGAACAAGGCTTTCCGGAGAGTTTGTAATTATATTTAGCAGGGTTGCCGCCGATATGGATTTAGAAAAGAAAATTACCTTAACCCCTTCAAAATTAGTAAATCCGGTAATTGCCGATGGCCGGATTGTAAACATAGATAAAATGGGCGAGATAGAACACAAAGGCGTAATTGAAATTAACGTTAGTGAGGTTGAGCTTCAGCAGATGTTCGATAATTTTATATCGCAAAATTGCTCGCCTTATGCGCCGGTTGATTCTAGCGACAGGATGAAAACTGCGCTTTATAAATTTTTTAATCAAAAATACAAAATAGAAAAATACGATCCAAAAGTTCAAAGATTAGTTTTAGGAAAAGAAAATGTACAGGTTTTTGTTGATGCTGTAAATCTTGCTAAGGAAAAATATCAGCAAGAAGTCGTTAAGCAACTTGGCGAAAAAAGAGAACTTCAAGAAGTACCGAAATGGGAAGTACCGGTAATTGTAACTTATAACAGTAGATATGCTAAGGATGATAAACCGCTCTCTATCCTTAAACCCTACTACACCAAAAAGCCGAGCGAGCCGGAAAGATTATTTATTGATCTTTTGGAAAGTTCTGACAAGGTTAAATGGTGGTTCAAAAATGGAGAGAGTGAAATTAAATACTTTGCTGTTTTGTATAAAGATGAAGTTGGTTTAGAGCGGGCTTTTTATGTTGATTTTATTGTTCAGTTGAATGATGGAACCATTGGCCTATTTGATACTAAAAGCGGAATGACTGCAAAAGACGCAAAAGCAAGAGCCGAGGGTTTAGCAAAATACATAAAAGTTGAAAATAAAAAGGGTAAGAAGTTGTGGGGCGGTATAGCAATTTTTGTTAATGGAAGCTGGCGCTATAACGATGAAGAAACATATAGCTATGACGAAACCGATTTAAGCAAGTGGAAACTTTTAAGGATTTAAAAAACTCTACGGCCTCACGCCGGAGGAAATAGCAGATATGGAAAGAATAAGCTAAATAATGAACAAGCAACAGGAATTAGGCAAAAAGTTTACAATTCCGCATGATAGTCTTTGGTTCAGACCAGACGAGGCTTATTTTAACTCTCAAGAACAGGCTAAGGGAATTGATCCGGATGAAATCGAGTGGAATGGAAAGTACAAAAGAATTCGTGAATTACGAGACTTGGCTATCTTCGGTCTAGCTTTCTATACAATGCAGGAGTGTCCATGTTTTGTACAAATGAACGCCTTAAGTGACTCTCCAGACGCTTTTCTTACGCGTGTTGTATCAGAAGATACTTACGAAACAGCTCCTGTCGAAATAACTTTTTATGGCAGGAACCGAATCGGTTTGTCAGAAAAATCTTTAGAAGATAAATTGAGTGAGGTAGGTGGTAAATTTTATAAACTATCTAAAGGGTACTGGCTTCTAGTACATATAGGTAAAAATTTACAAGTTAATCATCAAGCTATTGCAGATAAATTATCAGCAATAAAGGCTAAGTTTAATGTTTTTTCTATTCAAGAAATTTCAAATCATCCAGACACCGTAGCTCGTTTTGTGGCATACAATCCCAAACTCGAGGCCTATGACATAAATATTGGAACAATTTGCCACAAACTTTCAAAAACCAAGAT
This sequence comes from Candidatus Curtissbacteria bacterium RIFCSPHIGHO2_02_FULL_42_15, assembly GCA_001774865.1. Taxonomy (GTDB): domain Bacteria; phylum Patescibacteriota; class Microgenomatia; order Curtissbacterales; family GWA2-41-24; genus MFBF01. The sequence goes on along the minus strand of MFBF01000060.1, from coordinate 22,201 downwards.
TCCAGGAACACTTACGATTAACAAAGGTAAGCCGCCCAAAAAAAGATAGTAAGAACATGGATAATTAATTAATAAATAAATATGTACACCAAGAATCGAATTAAAAAAAGCTCTAAATACTTTTTACGTAGGTTGCTTTTTAAGCTTGTTTTAAAAAAGACTAATGTTGATACAAGAGTTGAGATTTTTGTTAACAAAACTAAGAACAATATATTTATTATCTGGACTAGTTTCTACTTTTTACTGCTTGCTTTCGTGGTATATGGTATAGGTTTCTATCTACCATCAAATTTAAGTAAAGAGTTTGTTGGAAATTTATACCTTGGTGACCCGCACAGGATTCGAACCTGTAACCAATTGCTTAAAAGGCAACTGCTCTACCATTGAGCTAGCGGGCCAAACTAGTATCAAATTATATCGAATTCTGAACTCCCCTTCAATCTCTCATTTTCACTTGAGTTTTTGTGAAAATGTAATTAAACTGGATCTGTAGGCTAAAACATCTTATTTTTTCCCTGAAAGGGGGTGAAAAACGATGAGTTTTGAAGACCTCTCTACAGAAGTTTCCGCAGCAGTCTTAAATTCACTGGCTGCCTTTATCAACTTTATTCCTTCCTTGATAGGCGGTTTGATAGTATTTGTAATCGGCTTGGTAATTGCGGCTGTAGTCCACAGGATAATCACGGCATCCCTTAAGGCAGTTCAAGTCGAAAAATATCTTACCAGATACGGAATTACCAAGGTTGAGGGACACGAGGTTGAATGGTCACAGATTTTAGCAGAGCTTGCACGCTGGTCAATTATCATAATTTTTCTGATCCCAACACTTGAAGCATGGAGACTGGGGGCGGTAAATAACGTACTGAACCGAGTGATTCTTTACATCCCCAATGTGATTGTTGCCGTAATTTTGGCTCTCGTCGGGCTTATCTTTGCAAAGCTTGCCTATAGAGTTGCTTTTTCCGCAAGCCGGTCGCTTGGAAAAGACCTTGCAAGTACCGTAGCGTTGGTTGCCCAGTGGTCACTCACAGTTTTTGTGGCATTTCTGGTTCTTCACCAGTTGGGAGTCGCCCAAGAACTTTTGAGGATTCTTTTTGGAGGACTTGTGGCGATGGTTGCTATTGCCGGCGGGATCGCCTTCGGATTAGGCGGTAAAGAGACTGCGCAGAAGATTCTACAGTCGGCGTGGGATAAATTTAACAAGTAGCTGATTTAGCGATTAGGTATTAGCCATTAGAGCTTAGGGTAGGTTTTGTGGTAAAATATGTTGCTCTTTAGAGTCGGTTTTTAGTCTTAGTCTATTAACTATTTACTATTAACCATGAACTTTTCGAGGCGCCATCGTCTAACGGTTAGGACACTACCCTTTCAAGGTGGTAATCGGGGTTCGATTCCCCGTGGCGCTGCTGAGTTATAAACATAAACCCTGTCTTAATCACATAAATAACCTATAGACCATTTTCACAATTTGATTTATAATTAC
>MFBF01000060.1:3744-20699 GCA_001774865.1 Candidatus Curtissbacteria bacterium RIFCSPHIGHO2_02_FULL_42_15 | reverse complement strand
TAACCGGGACTGGACCAACTACAGAACTATGCGTTGATGGTTCAACCGAACATTATTATAAAATCCCTTCGCCGAGCGGGACTTTTTCTGATAGTACTCGTGAAAGAGGATGTGGTATTACAAGGCAATTCAGAAATTCTGAGAGCAAAGATTTCTTCGGTAATGAAATCCCTCCAAGTCCTCAGTTAAATATCGATATTGAAGCCCGAGAGGCACCAGCAAGGCTAATTATTCCCGTATTCAAAGATCCAAACAAAATAAGCGGAAGGCAAATTGCTTAAAATAACCATTTACACAACCAGAACCTGTCCATTCTGCAAAATGGAAAAAGAGTATATGGATTCCAAAAGTATCCAGTACGAAGAAATATTAGTTGACGAAAGGCCTGAAGAAGCCCAAAAAATGATTACGATGTCGGGGCAACTGGGTGTGCCTTTTACTGTTATTAAAAAAGAAGACGGCCAGGAAGAAAAAATTTTAGGTTTTGACAAGACTAAAATTGACCAGATTCTACAGATTAGTTCATAGTTCACAGTTCGTAGTTCGCAGTTCATAACTCCTAATACTTGATACAAGCTACCTAATACCAGATACTAAATATATATGAGGCTTAGTTTTTTCGGTGCATGCCGTGAAGTAACAGGCTCAAATATACTGCTTGAGACTTCAGGTCAAAAAATAATCATTGAATGCGGTTTTTTTCAGGGAGGAGGAAATTCCGAAGAAAGGAACTTTGCTCCATTTATGTTTAACCCCGCTTCCTGTAATGCGGTAATTGTCGGCCATGCTCACCTTGACCATACAGGACGTTTGCCAAAACTAGTCCAGGATGGATTCTCCAGCCAAATATTTGCCACTGCCCCAACCAAGGAGCTTACGGAACTTGTCCTTGAAGATGCCCAAAAGCTGATGGAGGAAGAAGCCGAAAGAAACGGCCACAAACTTCTTTATTCAAAAAGCGCTGTGGCAAAGACTATCGACAAGTTTACAACAATTCCCTATAACGAAAGAGTCGAAATTAGCAAAAATGTTTATCTGACATTTCTAAACGCCGGCCACATTTTGGGTTCCGCTATCAGCGTAATTGAAGCTGAAGGCGAAAAATTAGTCTACACAAGCGACCTTGGTAATACACCTTCGCTTCTTCTTGACGAGCCCGAGAATGTAACAGACTGCGATTATATTATTTGTGAAAGTACGTACGGCGGAAGGATACACGAGGATACCAGCAAACGTCAGCAGGCGCTTGCCGAAATTATCAACGGCACGGTTACCCAAAACGGAATTCTTTTAATTCCCTCTTTTGCCATAGAAAGAACGCAGGAGCTTCTGCACGACATTGACCATTTCTGTACTATCAATAACTGCCAAAAACCGACATTTTTTCTAGATAGCCCTCTGGCAGAAAAGGTAACTGCAGTTTTCAAAAAATATCCTAAATTTCTTTCCAATAAATTAAGGCACGAACACGCAGATTATGATTTTTTTGGACTGGACAGGGTTAAATTTACAACCAGTGTTGACCAATCAAAAGAAATTGAATCTGCCCCCAATCCCAAGATAATTATTGCCGGCTCAGGCATGATGAATGGAGGCAGAATCTTACACCACGCCAAAAGGTACTTATCCTCTTCCAAAAACTCGCTTCTTATAGTCGGCTACCAGGCAAAGGGAACTTTGGGAAGAAGACTTCTTGAAAAAGAACCGCAAGTTGTAATTTTCGGTCAAAATATTCCAGTAAACGCTAAAGTTCGCGCAATCGGCTCGTACAGCGCCCACGCCGACTCACCGCAGATTATTGATTGGATTTCTAAGGTCTCAAACGTTAAAAAAGTTTTTCTCGTCCATGGAGAAAATGACCAGTCGGTAATTTTGTCCAAACTGATTCGAAAAAAAATAAACATCGACGTTGAAATCCCTCAACAAGGTGAGTCTTTTAATCTAACGAGTTCAACTCAAGAAAAAACATTTAAAAGACAAGTCAACGCATAAAATGGCCAAGATTATTCCGGGGATATTAACTGGTAACGAAACTGATTACCACAGCCGATTACTAAGGGCAGAGCATGCGTCCGATTTAATTCAGGTTGACTTGATAGACGGAAAATTTGCTCCTAATGTAACGATTGGACCAGATATTATCAAGAAATATCCCTCTTCAAGCATGCTTGAAATGCAATTGATGGTTGAATTTCCACAAACCTACATCAATGAACTTGTTAAACTTGAATACGTATCAAGAATAATATTTCCTTTTGAGGTTGATAGCGATACCAATCGGGATATTTACCTGATCAAGTCCTTTGGAAAACAAGCTGGGCTTTCGATAAACCCAGAAACTCCAGTTTCTGCGGTTTTCTACTATATGGACGATATAGATTTTCTGTGTATTTTTTCCGCAAGTCCGGGATTTTCTGGGAATAAGCTAGGAGAGGGCGTTTACGACCGAATAAAGGAATCCAAAAAAATGAACCTAAGTCTGCCTGTTGAAGTTGATATTGGAGTAAATTTTGAAACAGCACCAAAATTGGCTAAAGCTGGAGCGGATTTTTTAGTAGCTACGTCAGTCCTCCATAACTCTGATGATTACCAAATCGCTTATGAAAAACTTGCAAAACTTGCCGAGGTTCCGAAAAATTAGAATATGGTCACTTCTCAACTCATAAAAAACGTCACGTTCTTGGGTTATGCAGACGCCAAAGAAGCCGACGACCCCTTCAAGGCCGCATATGAAGTAGCAAGGCTTTGTGCACAGAAAGGCTACACAATAGTCAATGGCGGCGGTCCGGGCGTCATGAAGGCATCAACGATGGGTGCAAAAAGCGCGAATGGTAAAGCAATCGGGGTAACGTTTTTTCCAAAAGATATTCCCGTTTTTGAAGGCCGGGACGAAACAAACAAAGTCGATCATTTGATAGTCGTAGAAAACTATCTTGAGAGGACATTAAAACTTCTGGAGCTTGGACATATTTACGTAATTTTCAATGGCGGAACCGGTACGATTTCCGAATTTGGCATGGCCTGGGGTCTGGCTAGACTTTATTTTGGCCACCATAAACCGCTGGTTTTATACGGTGATTTCTGGCAGGAGATAATATTTGCGTTTACCAAGGGCATGTATATCAGGGCGGAAGAAAGGAATGTTTTTAGGATAGTCAACAAACCTCAGGACGCTCTCGATGCAATTTTAGAATTTGAGAAAAAATTGACAAGCGCAAACCACGAACACGAAAAACCAATTTTTTCCATATGAATCAAAACTCTTTATGAAAAACGTATTTGACCTTATTACAATAGGCGATTCCACAATCGATACTTTCATAAAAATCCATGATGCGACAGTTGAATGCGACATTAACAATAAGGACTGCAAAATCTGTATCAAATACGGGGAAAAAATCCCTGTTGATTCAATTAGCCACAGCGCTGCGGGAAATGCCCTGAATGTTGCGGTCGGGAGTCGAAAACTCGGATTAAATTCGGCAATTTATACAAATTTAGGCGACGACGAGCACGGATATCTGATTAAAAAGAAACTTGTCCAGTCTAAAGTTTCTGAAAACTATATCCAAATCCATCCAAACAAGGAATCAAACCTTTCTGTTGTTTTAACATTTAGGCAAGAACGGACTATCTTTGTTTACCACCAGCCATGGGATTATTCTTTGCCCGAACTTTCCGAATGTTCGTTTTTATATCTGACCTCGACTGCCGAAAGTTTTACAAAATCAAACCTTTTTAATCAGGTTAACCGCTATATAGAAAAAAATAAACCAAAGCTAATTTTTAACCCCGGAACTTACCAGCTCAAAGCAGGTATTAAAAAATACCCGCAGATTCTTGAAAAATGCCATCTTTTGATAGTTAACCGCGAAGAGGCAAGAAAAGTTTTGGAAATTGAAAAAGATGACGTAAATCAAAAAGATCTACTTTCAAAGCTTTTGCTTTTGGGACCGAAAAATGTGGTAATCACAGACGGTGCCGAAGGCTCGTTTGCAACGGACGGCAAAAGTTTCTTCAGAGCTGGCATTTTTCCTACCGAGCTTGTTGAAAAAACCGGAGCAGGTGATGCATATTCAAGCGGAGTTATAGCAGGGCTTTTTTATAAATTACCGCTTGCAGAGGCTATGATTTGGGGGACGATTAATGCTTCGCACGCTATTCAATTTGTCGGTACTCAAAACGGCCTTTTAACAAAAACCGATTTGGAAAGACACCGCAAAGCCGTTCCCGAACTTGTAGCTGTAGAATTTTAAATATCATAAAATGAATCTATGCCCAGCGTTTACATAACTTCGGTTATCCCTAAAGAATGCACAGAAACACTTCAGTCCAAAGGTTTTGACGTGCAGGTAAATCAGCAAAACCGCGACTTGACCAAAAAAGAGCTTATGGACGTATTTTCCAAATACGACGCGGTTATTACTTTGATGACCAACAAAATCGACAGGGACGTTTTGTCAGCCGCATCCAAAAAACTTAAGATAATTGCCAATTACGCTGTGGGCTATGACAATATTGACATGAGTTTTGCAGTCAGAAAAAATATCACAGTCTGCAATACTCCGGGTGCTGCCTCAGAATCGGTTGCAGAACATACCTTTTTGCTGATCTTTGCCTGTGCAAAAAAAGTAATCGAAGCAGACAAATTTGTAAGGCTCGGAAAATATCAAAGATGGGATCCGATGGCATTTTTATCAAACCAAATCTGGGGGAAAACAATAGGCATTGTAGGCTTGGGCAAAATCGGAACGTTCGTTGCACAAATTGCATTCGGAGGCCTAAGGATGAAAATTCTTTACTTTGATATCTTGCAATCCGAAGATTTTGAACTTTTAACGGAAGCCAGATACTGCAGTGTTGATGAGCTTTTGAAAGAGGCCGATATCGTAACTTTACATGTACCCCTGACTGAAAAAACCCATCATTTGATTTCAAAAAAAGAGCTTAAGATGATGAAAAATACGGCAATTCTGATAAACACTGCCAGGGGACCGATTGTTAATCAGGAAGACTTGATTTGGGCACTTAAAAATAAAGAGATCGCGTCAGCCGGCCTTGACGTTTTTGAGCATGAACCGGAAATCCCACACGAGCTAACATTACTGGACAATGTCGTTTTAACACCGCATATAGCATCGGCTACAGTCGAAACCCGCATTTCCATGGCTAAAATTTCGGCACAAAATATTATCGACGTTTTTGAGGGGAAGGAACCGTTTGGGTTAGTAAAGCTTCCGCCGCTTCCTCGTCACTAATAGTCGTCCACATAAGTTCTGCTGTTTTTAGGATATGTTCTTTTGCCTCATCCAAATAAGGTTGAGTACTACCGGCCCGCTCTCGCATTAATTTAAAATTTTCGTCTAGAAACCTTTCGAAATCTTGGTACGTAATGCCCTTTTGTCGAGCTTCCGCCATGGCTAACATAAGATCCGTGGTGCCTCGATCAATATCAGCATCAAACCCACGCTCAAGTATTTCCTGAGTAACCACCCTTATCACAATTGGTGGAATCAATTGCTCAATTCTTAGCCTTTCAGAAGTTAATAATTTGTCCCCCTTCTGGCTAATTTCCTCCTTCCCTCCTTTTGGGACAACGATCACTATCGATGGTTCGGGAAATGTCAGTTGCAACGGCTGCCTACTTTCTATCCTGTTACTCATAGCGTTAAATTATACAATTTTCATAGAGGAAATGCATTTTTTATAAGTTTGATTTGTGGTTTGCTATCGGAAAGATCAACCCCGACAAAATCAATTCTTTCCAAGTCGGGAAGTTTTATTAAATTTTCGCGCTTTGCTCGCCAAAATTTGGCCGAACGCTCGAGAAATTTTAATTTGCGCAAAGTGATACTTTCTTCCGGCTTTCCAAATAAGTAAGATGTTCTTGTTTTAACCTCAATATAGACCAAAGTAATTCCATCAAGTGCAATAATATCTATTTCCCCTCCTCTAATTCTAAAATTGCGTTCCAAAATTTTATAGCCGTTTTCTGCGAGGTATTTGCAGGCAAACTCTTCACCAATGTCTCCCTTAATCTTTGTACTCATGAAGTTAGATAGTTCAAATTGTAGGATGTCCTATGAATTTGGGTAAATCCGTACTTTCTGATTGCTTCTTGGTGGACACGAGTTCCGTAACCTTTGTGTCTTGCAAAATCATATTGCGGGTAGGCTTTTGAAAGTTTTACCATTAAGCTGTCTCTGTGAACTTTGGCAATAATTGATGCTGCGGCAATCGACACCGACTTTTTGTCCCCTTTGACAATGGCCAGCTGTTTCTTCTTGGGGAAATGTTTTATGTAAAAAGCATCCAAAAGAAAAAAGTCCGGTTCGGGATTTAGCCCTTTTGCCACAAGCCTAAAGGCTTTGTTAGTTGCTTTTGTTATACCAATATTGTCAATTACACCTGCCGGCACTTCGGCAATCGATATTGTGATTGCTGCTTTAGCAATTAAATATGCAAACTCAACCCTTTTTTGGGGACTTGTGGATTTTGATTCGGAAAACCCTTGCGGAGGGGCAAAATTATCCGGCAATACCACGCCCGCTGCAACCAAAGGGCCAGCCCACGACCCTCTGCCGACTTCATCTATACCCGCAATATTTAACAACCCCTGACTTCTGAAACGTTTTTCAAAAGAAAAATCGGGCAAGCGCATTTTTTTAGCGTTTTCGAAGATAGTAAAGTTTTGCTCTTCTGACCTTGGATTTTTTAACAACATTAATGTTTTCTATTGACGGACTGTTGATGGCAAAAATACGCTCAACAACGACCCTTTGGCTGGCACTTTTACGAACCGTAAAGGTTCTCTCTGTCAAATCTCCTTTGACGGCAATAACTATCCCCTCAAAAGGTGTCGGCCGTGTTTTTACCCCACTTGGTATTTTAAATATGACCTTGACAATGTCTCCTGCTTTAAAATTTGTTGCTTTCTTGTTCATGATGAGTTCAAAGTATACAATTTCACCTTCTTGAAAGTAAAACTCACAGAATCCTGCAGCCTATGTTTTTTAGATCGGATTCAAGCTCTCCAGTCTTTTGGGTTCCAAAGGGAAGCGGCATTTTTTTTGAATTACCTTTTTCTGTAGGAAGAACCAAAAACGTAGGCAGGTCTCCGGGAGAATTTCTTAGAATTTCATAGATTCTTGAAAGAAGTACTCTGTCGGCATTTTTGGGGATAGCTACCTCCAAAGCAACGTCCTCTGCAAGCATTTTTTCTTCCGCTTCCTCAATCGTTTTTATGCTTTCCGCAATTAAACTCAGGCTTTGTTCGTCTGATTCCAATTTGCCAGCAACCAAGACTATCTGGTCGGGTGTAAGTAAAGTTTTTGCCGTTGCGTAAACTTTGGGGAACACAATAACCTCAACTGTGGATGTTCTATCCTGGAGTTTTAAAAAACACATTTCTTCCTGCTTAATTTTTGTAAATGTCTTTCTGATGGTCGAAATAATACCCCCGAGACTTATTGTTTTACCCACGTACTGAAAATGATCAAGATCCGCGATATTAGATGTAACCAGTTTGGAAAGTTTTTCCTCGACTTTGGCCAAAGGATGCTCGGTCAAATAAAGTCCCAGGAGTTCTCTTTCCCAGGAAAGAAGTTCCTCCTTCGGTGCTTCGGGCATAGTGTCCAGAATTTTAGAAATGGCAGATTTTTGGACATCATGTTTTTCCAGCTCTTCCTCGCCAAATAAACTACCCTGACCGGTTGCGATTGTCTTGGAAAGGGAAGCTCCGGAACTTTTGATTTCGGAAAGAATTCTAAGCATGGCATTTCGCCTGCCGAATTTATCCATCGCGCCCGCCTTGATCAAGCTTTCCAATGTTTTTCTGTTTACCACTCTTAAATTTACCCTTTTCACAAAATCATCAAGGGAGTTAAAGGAGCCCTTGGATTTCCTTTCAGTAATAATTGCTTCGATTGCCGCCTTGCCTACGTTTTTTATTGCAGAAAGCCCGAAACGGATTCCTTCAGCTCCGTCAGCTTTTTCGATAGCAAACCCTACTTTGGAATCGTTAACATCAGGCGGTAATACTTTAATCTTCATCTTCGCGCATTCGGCAACCGCTGCCGAAATTTTATCGGCGTCGTCCGATTCGGCAGACATCACGGCTGCCATAAATTCTACCGGGAAATTTGCCTTCATATATGCGGTTTGATAAGCAATCATCGCGTAGGAAGCAGCATGTGCTTTATTAAATCCGTAGGCGGCAAACGGTTCTATAAGCTTAAATAATTGTTCTGCTTTTGTAGAAGCCATGCCGTTTTTTACGCATCCGCCTACGAACTTTTCCTTTTGCTTGGACATTTCCGTAGGAATTTTCTTACCCATGGCTTTTCTGAAATTGTCGGCCTCTTCCCAGCTGTAACCTGCAATATTGATTGCAGTCAAAAGAACATCATCCTGGTAGACAATCACCCCATATGATTCTTTGAGGTAATCTTCCATTCGGGGATCGAAATATTTGATCTTTTTGGCGTCCCTTTTTCTTTCGATAAACTCCGGAATAGAATTCATCGGGCCCGGCCTGAAGAGCGAAATCATGGCCATAATGTCAAAAATGGTCGTAGGTCTTAACTCCTTCAAGTATCGCGTCATACCGGACCCTGAAAGCTGGAAAAGGCCCATTGTTTCCCCTTTTGCCATAAGATCGAATGCCTTTTTGTCATCAAGTGCAAGGCGAGTGAGGTCTATTTTTATCTTGCGGCTTTTTTTAACAATCTCAACGGCTTCTCCCAAAATCGCCAGATTTCTTATCCCCAGAAAGTCCATTTTTACAAGTCCTGCTTTTTCGATGTCGTACATGTCATACTGGGTGATTATTCTTTGCTTGGTATTTTCAAGCTGAAGCGGGGTAAAATCGGTTAACGTTGTAGGCGAGATCACAACCCCCGCCGCGTGGACTGAAACATGTCTGGCATTCCCCTCGACCTTTTGGGCAAGGTCTAAAAGATCCTTTACTTCGGGTTCCTGTTTATATAAAAGCCCCAATTCTTTATTGACATCTTTGGCAGTTTCCAATGACATATGGAAACCCTGAGCCCCGAAAGGGATCATTTTGGCGATTCGGTCAGCCTTGGAGTAGGGCCAGTTAAGTACCCTTGCAACGTCTCTTACCGCGGCTCTTGCCATCATTGTGCCGAAAGTGCCAATTTGCGCCACCTTTTCCCTTCCGTATTTGTTACGGACAAACTCAATAACATCATCCCTGCGGTTATCGGCAAAATCCACGTCGATATCAGGCAGTGTCGGCCGGTAAAGGTTCAAAAATCTTTCGAAGGGCAGTTTGAAAAATAGGGGATCGACTGTCGTTATTCCCAAAGCAAAACTGACCAGACTCCCCGATGCCGAGCCCCTTGTCGTTGAAACTATCCCGTTTTCTCTGGCCCAGTTAACAAAATCAGCAACAACCAAAAAATAAGTGGCGTACTTTTTTTCGACTATCACCGAAAGTTCATATTTGAGTCTCTCTGAGATGTCGGTAGTAATTTTAATCTTCTTCTTGTTAATCCCCTCAAGACACTTCTCCCGCAAAAGCTCGTCTGCCGACTTGCCCTTTGGCACGTCGAAATTGGGAAAAGCAACCTTCCGGAGAGTTAAATCAATTTTTACTTCCTGGGAAAGTTTTACAGTATTTGTGGCAGCTTCCGGAAGATCACTAAACAACTCTTCCATCTCTTTGGAACTTTTCAAATAATACGTGGGGGAATCTATCATGCGCAGTCTTTTTGTATCGGTAAGAACTTTACCGGTCTGGACGCAGACAATCACATCCTGGGCCTGTGCATCTTCCTCAAAGACGTAATGGATATCATTGGTTGCAACTAAAAGATTTCCCGAAACCTTCGAAAGGTTTTTTACACCGTTTATTATTTTCTTCTCTTCATTTGCCATTCGCTCAAGATCAGCATAAATGTCGCTTCCCTTATCATGGGCGGTCTTTAACTGATCAAATAAATGTCTCTGAACTTCTAAATAAAAGTTTTTCTTACCGAGTATCTGATTGTAGATTGAGACAATTTTTTTGGCTTTTTCAATGTCCCCGGCAACCAGCGCCCTTGAAACTTCGGAAGAATTGCATCCCGACAGAACAATTAAACCTTTTGAATACTTTGCAAGCGTTTCTTTATCAATCCGTGGCCTGTAATAAAATCCTTCAAGGTGCGCAATAGACACCAGCTTCATAAGATTCCTGTAGCCTTCGACGTCATATGCCAACACCGTTAAATGGTAAGTTTCTTTTTCTTCTGGGCTTTCCTTTGCCGCCAATGACGACCCGGCCATGTACATTTCACAGCCGATAATCGGATTAACCCCTTCTTTCTTGCATTCTTCGTAGAATTTGACTGCACCGTAAAGCCCTCCGTGATCTGTCAGAGCCAAATGCTTCATACCCAGAACTTTTGCCTGCAAAACAAGCTTGGGGATTTTAGACAAACCGTCAAGCAGTGAAAATTCGCTGTGGACGTGAAGGTGAACAAAATCAGCCATAATCTGTCTTCAAGAGATATTTTAACACTAGTGCGTAAGAAGATTTTCCAACATTGCTTTTGCTTTTTGAGGATCGATATTCCCCTTTGATTCTCCCATCACAGCGCCCACCAAAACCTGCAATGCTGCGTCTTTGCCCTTTTTATAATCTTCGACGGCCTTTTTATTCTCGCCTAAAACCTTCTTAACTATTTCCTCAAGCTCATCGTCTGGAATGTATGTTTTTTGGGTCTTCCGATATATCTGGCTTACTAAATCCGCGGGCAGGAATTTTTCAATATTAGGCTTTTGATTAATTATGAAGTTGGCAATTACCTTTGTTGAAATTTGAGCTTTTCCTCCTGCTTTTGCCGCTTCCTCAAAATATTCAGCTACTTTTTGTTCCCTTGTTAATATTTCGGCATCGTAAACCCCTAGATTGAATTTTTTTATAAACCTTTGGTATTTTTCATCCGGCAACTCTGGCAATTCATTTTTAATTTTTTCGGACTGTCTTTCTGTAAAGTGTAACGGGGGCAAATCCGGTTCTGGAAAATACCGATAATCATGGGCAAACTCCTTGCTTCTTTGACTAACTGTAATGCCTTTCTGCTCATTAAAACCCCTCGTTTCCTGCGCCGGAACTTCGCCTTTATTAAGAATTTCTGTCTGTCTTTTAATTTCGTAATCAATTGCCTTCTCGGCAAATTTGAATGAGTTTATGTTTTTAAGTTCCACTTTGTAGCTCGGCAGTGTTTTAGTACCCATTTCTCTGAGCGAAATGTTTGGCTCAATGCGCATACTGCCTTTTTCCATATCTGCGTCGGAAATTCCCATATATCTGGCAGTTTGCCGAATCTTTTGGGCATAAAGTTTGGCTTCTTGGGCACTTTCCACATCCGGTTCTGAGACAATTTCCATAAGCGGCACGCCGCTTCTGTTAAAATCCACCAGCGTTACTCTCCTGTTATTTATAGTTGCGTGAGTCAATTTACCCGTATCTTCCTCAAGATGAGCTCTGCTAATTCTTACTTTTTTTAAATCTCCATTCTCTGCTTTAATCTGCAAAAACCCCTCTTCGCTAAAGGGTAGATCGTATTGTGAGACCTGAAATCCTTTTGCCAAATCTGGGTAAAAATAGTTCTTGCGATCAAATTTACTACTCAATAATAATTTGCAGCCAATCGCCGAACCGAATTTCTGAGTAAATTTTATCGCTTCATTATTAGCCTTAGGCATTGCTCCCGGCAGGCCAAGACAAATAGGACACGTATGCGTATTGGGTTTGGCACCAAAGTAATCTGCGCTGCAAGAGCAAAACATCTTGCTTTTTGTTGCAAGTTCAATGTGAATTTCAAGACCGATAACCGGTTCGTATTTCATTATTTACCCTTTTCTGGTACGCCTTCGCAATAAAAGTGATAACCGGCAACAAAATTCAAAATAAAAGGCATGGTTAATACTGCTTTTGCTTCTGAATTCTCGCCTTCGATAATACGCTCAAAAGCTACTGATGCAGCAAATAAGTCTGTTGCGATGACCGTATACACCTGAACAATGTGTTTTTGAATTCCTCGATCTAGTCTTTTGAAAAGTGTTTCTCTTTCCATTTAGATTTTGGGCGTCTTTTTATACCAATTTGTCTCCTGCTCGTATGCATACCCTACTTGGTATAAAAGTTTTTCCGAAAAGTCCGGTCCGATAATCTGCATCCCAACGGGAAGATCGCCAATAAACCCGCACGGCACAGCAAGACTTGGTACACCTGTAAGGCTGGCAGTAACTGTAAAAATATCAGCCAAATACATTTGCAAAGGGTCGCTTACTTTTTCCCCAAGTTTGAAGGGCAACGTTGGAGATACCGGACAAATTATCACATCGACTTTTTTGAATACATCGACAAAATCATTCCTGATTAGTCTTCTAACCTTCATTGCTTTCAGGTAATAAGCATCGTAATAACCGGAAGAAAGCGTATACGTCCCTAAAATAATTCTTCTTTTGGCTTCTGATCCGAATTGTTCCCTGGTTTTACCAAATCTTATACCGTCATATCGTGCCAGATTAGAGGAAACCTCAGAGGGCTGAATAATATAATAAGTAGCAACTCCGTACTCTGTATGGGGCAACGAGATATCTTCAATTTTCGCGCCTAATTTCTCCAGTTTTTTTACCGCTTCTAGAATCAAATTCTTTATTTTCCAGTCAAAATTTTCGAAATATTCTTTCGGAATGCCGATTTTTAAACCCTTTACAGATTTTTCTATGTCTTTTGTGTAGTCATCCGATTTTTGAGCTGTACAAGTCGAATCAAAACCATCCTCACCTGCTGTCACATTCAAAACTAAAGCATTATCATAAACAGTCTTTGTGATGTGACCAATACAATCTAAAGATGAAGCCATAGCAATGACACCATATCTTGATACCCGTCCGTAAGTAGGTTTAAGCCCTACGACATTGCAAAACGATGCGGGAAGCCTAATGGAGCCGCCGGTGTCTGTTCCCATCGCCGCAAGACTTGATCCCGATGAGACGGAAACCGCAGATCCGGATGACGATCCGCCGGGAACTCTTGACAAATCATGTGGATTCCTTGTTGGACCAAAGTCCGAATTTTCACCGCTTGAGCCATGCGCCCATGCATCAAGATTAGTTTTCCCGACTATGCAAACATTTGCATTGTTGAGACTATAAACGCTGGTCGCGTCATAAACCGGAACATAATTTTCCAGAAGTTTCGATCCTGCAGTTGTTCTAATATCTTTAGTCGAAAAAAGATCTTTGATTCCAATGGGAATACCTGCCAACGGATTCATCTTCTGACCGTTTGCGATCAGCTTATCAACCTTTTTTGCCCGATTGATAGCTTCTTCCTCGCAAATCGTGATAAACGAATTAAGTTGTTGATTGAGCTTTTTAGCTCTTCCAATGCATGCTTCGGTAAGCTCTAAAGCTTTTAGTGTTTTACTTTGAATAAGTTTTGAAGCTTCGTGAATTGTTAAATTGCTAAAATCGGTCATTTCTACTTCTTGGTACTTCTGGTACCTGTGACGCTTTTAAGCTCATTGCTCTTCAAAAATTGCATCAACTTCAAAAAAACCATTATAAGTTTTGGGGGCATTTTTCAGAGCATCGTCTTGGCTTAAGGAAGGAGCGGGTTTATCTTCTCTTAGAACATTTTGAAGATTTGTGATGTGGCCAATCGGCTCAATGCTGTCTGTATCTATTCCATTGAGCTTTGATATGTAATTTAAAACATCCTTCAGCTGTTCTTCAAAAACGGCCTTTTCCTTTCCTGAAAGGGGAATGTTTGCCAGTTTCGAAACATAATCAATATCAATTTCGGGTTTTTGTTTTTTCTTCATTGCATTGAGCGAAGAGCTATTACTCGCTCTTCTATCGGTGGGTGAGTGTTAAAAAGATTAGCAAATAACCCAATCGCATTTTTCTGATTCTTCAAAGGGTTTGTAATGTAAAGATGGGCTGTTGCTTTGTTAGCAGCCTCCAGCGGCTCCTTGTCCTTTGAAATTTTCAACAGTGCATCTGCCAATGAATCCGGATTACGGGTTAAAAGAGCTCCGGATGCATCTGCCAGAAATTCGCGTTTTCTTGAAATTGCAAGCTGGATTAACATTGCAATAACAGGCGCCAGAATCGCCATTACAAGTCCCAGCGCCAAAAAAATAGCGTTGCCTCCCCTATCATTATCCCTGTCTCCGCGGGAGTAAAATGAGATCCGCAGGAAAAAGTCAGCGGCCAGCGCAACCGTTCCAACCAAAATCGCAACAATCGTCATAAGCCTGGTGTCGTAATTGCCTACATGCGAAAGCTCGTGGGCGGTAACTCCCTCAAGCTCGAGCTTGGAGAGTTTTGAAACGATCCCACCTGTAAAAGCAATTGCTGCATGTTTGGGATCACGCCCAGTGGCAAATGCATTTGGGGCAGTGTCTTCAATAATGTAAATCTTTGGCGTGGGGAGGCCGGAGGCAATACACAAGTTTTCTACTGTTCGGAACAAATCCGGATTATCTTTTTTTTGGATTTGTTTGGCACCGGAGATTGCCATCACCAATTTGTCACTGGTGTAATACGAAAAAAAATTCATAATGCCGGCGGCAATTAAGGCGATTCCTGAAATTCCGAGGGCAGACGGCGCATCAAAACCGTAAGCAGAAGCAAAGATATAAAACGCCAAAGTCACAAAGAACGCAAAAAAGAACATAATTAGCCACGTTTTCAGGCGATTAGAGGAAATTTGTGTATAGGCTGTCATTATAGGGAAATTATACTATTGTCCTAATTGATTATCGAGGAGATATGCCTGTTCTTCTAAGAATTCATAATTCGGCTGCTGTAAATAATCATGTACAATATCTTCTCCTCTTTGAACAAGGATCGTAATTGCTACCTGATCGGTAGTAAAAGATAAATGCGAATCTCCTGGCAAAACCTTTAACTTGTCACTTACTCTCATAACTTCCTCGTTATGATAACTGTAGAGTTTTCCTACCAGTCTTCGAAATTTCTCCTCCGATGATCCATGCTGGTGATGGGAAGTCATCGTAAATTCCTCGAGTGTTTGAACAGCAATAAGAAGTTTCTCCCCATTTATTTCTCGTTCACGCCACATCAGGTAATTTGCTTTTGAATCAGGTGATTTTGAAGGAAGTGGATTATCTATACTTCCTAATTCTTCATCGTTTGACCCAGAGATGAGTACTGGCACGTTTCTAAACTTACCAAGATCTCTGAATCCGTCTGTGTTTTTGTATTTTTTATCGAAAGCAATTTTAATATTCACATCTGGGCAAGGAACGATCCATACTCCATTTATACATCTAGGTTCAAAATGGTGAGGTAGTATTCGCAGTATTTCTGTCATCAGTTAATCGTTTTGAGTTTTCCGCGGACGTCCTCTATATTCTTATACCCTTTTTTCTCCATAAAATCCAACAATTCTTTTTGAGCTTTTGCAAAAATCACCGGACCTTTTTGCAAAAAGGCAGTTCCTATTTGAATAGCCGATGCTCCGGCTAAAATAAATTCAAAAGCATCAACACCCGTGTATACCCCACCTACACCAATAATTTGAATTTTTCTACCCAATAATTCGTAAAATTTTCTGACGTTGGCAAGTGCTGTGTATTTAATATAACGGCCGCCGATACCGCCAAACCCGCCTTTCGGCTTGATAACTGTTTTTTCCTTATTTGGATCAATAACAAGTCCGTTCCCAACCGAATTTACGCTAGTTAAAAATTTTACAGGATATTTTTTAATAACTTTGGCAATCTGATCATAATGCACAAAATCAAAATAAGCTGGCAGTTTCACTCCCCATGGCTTTTTACAGATTTTTGAAACTGTTTCTAGAAGTCTATCCATTTCTTGAAAATCATACCCAACTATGGGTTTACCAATGGTGTTTGGAGAACCCGGATTAAATTCAATTAAATCAACAGGGGAGTCATTAAAGGCTTTGAAAATTACAATATTGTCCTCCAAAGTCATCCCTGAAATGCTGGCAACAACCGGTTTTGCGTACTTTTCCTTTACAATTTTAGAAAACTTTACATAAGCCTTGTATCCCAAGTTTGGCAAACCCATTGAATTTATTGAGCCGAATTCCAGATCCGCATATCTTGGCTCGGGATTCCCTTTGCGGGGTTCTAATGTGCAGGACTTCATGGTAATTGCAGAAGATTTTGATTTGCCGATTACCTCAAGTTCTTTAAGTGTGACGTCGGCAGGACCGGCAGCATTAAACACACAGGTTTCGAATTTTACTCCGGCAATTTCTGTAGAAATATCGGCCATTTTTTTACGCAAATCCCATTTTCTTTGCCCAGTTTTTTGGGTCATTTGCCCATTCTAATATCGTTTTTACTTGCTCCTTTTTGAGATAACCATTTTCTTTGGCAACACCTACCGCTGTTTCAAGACTGCAAAGCGCCTGGAAATTTATTTTATTTTTTTTGAAATTTTCGTTTGCGGCATTTAAATTGTAAGTAAAGATTGCGAACAAATTATCCGCGTTTGCTCCTAGTTTTCTTAAAGCTTTTACTGTCTGGGTTGAAGATTGGCCTGTTGAAACAAGATCTTCGATAACTACAGCAGTTTGCCTGCGTTTGATTCTTCCTTCAACTTGATTTTCCAATCCATGACCTTTTTTAGAAGTTCTGACGTAAACAAGGGGTAATTTAAGTTTTTGGGCAACAAGTGACGCGTGAGGAATGCCGGCTGTTGCAACCGCTGCGATGACGTCAAACTTTTTAAGTTTTTTGATTCTCTCGATAAAAAAATCGGTTATTTCTTCTCTTTTTTTTACATCGGAAATCAAGAGTCTGTTGTCTGAATAAACAGGGCTTAAGATTCCAGAAGTAAACTTAAACGGGCTGCTAGTACGAAAGGTTATCGCACCTGATTCAAATAGCAATGCTGCAACTTTTTGGGCTGTCTTACCTGTGCTTGTTAAT
>MFBF01000060.1:3482-3659 GCA_001774865.1 Candidatus Curtissbacteria bacterium RIFCSPHIGHO2_02_FULL_42_15 | reverse complement strand
TTTCTCAGCCCGTTTTTTAAGGTGTTTTGCAGATTCCCACTCTGAGAGCCTACACCGGGAACCAAAAAGGTCATCTTGGATGCAATCTCCCTAATCTTTTTCATTTCGTTTGGATAAGTCGCTCCCACAACCATAAGAAGATTTTTATATTTTTTGTCCCAATCGACAACTTTTCTG
>MFBF01000060.1:0-3467 GCA_001774865.1 Candidatus Curtissbacteria bacterium RIFCSPHIGHO2_02_FULL_42_15 | reverse complement strand
AGTGGTTTACCGTCGACTTTCAAATCCTGCAAGTCTGCAGCTGACGGATTGGACGTACGGCAAAGTACAATTACTCCCTTATCGCGCCTTTTGAAAAATGGTTCTATGGAATCAAAACCGCAATAAGGACTAACTGTTACGGCATCGGATCCATAAACATCAAATACTTCTTTGGCGTACATTTCGCTTGTATGGCCAACATCTCCTCTCTTTGCATCGAGAATAACCGGGACATTCTGATAGTTCTCATGAATATACGTAATAGTTTTTTTCAAGTCCTTAAGACCCTTTAAGCCTGCAGCCGCATAGAATGCTATCTGGGGCTTAAATGCACAAACCAAACCCGCTGTTTGATCAATAATTGTTTTGTTGAATTCGAATTGACTTTGGCCTTTTTTTAATTTTGAGAAATCGGGGTCAAGACCAACACAAACCAAACTGTTATTTGCAAAAACCGCTTTATCTAATTTGTCCTGGAAATTCACTAGAGCTCGCCAACTAGACTATCTGCGATAAGTTCGGATACCGAAACTACTTCGACTTTTTTATTCTTTTTGGTGATATTTATGCTGTCTGAAACAAATACTTTGTCAATTTCACTTTTTTCAATTTTTTCAAGTGCATTGTTCGCAAAAACACCGTGAGTCGCACAAACAATTACCTTTTTTGCGCCCTTTTGCTTCAAAGCTTTGGCGCTTTCTATGATTGTTCCGCCGGTGGAAATGATATCATCTATGATGACTGCACAATCACCAACTACTTCCCCCGTCATAGACAAAACCTCAAGACTGTCCCGCACGTGGGTGTGCCTGTGTTTTTCTATAACGGCAAGCGGAGCATTTAAAAGCGACGCAAAATTTCTGGCACGTCTTACTCCACCTACATCAGGAGCCACGACAATCGGGCTTTTAAATTTTTCTTTGATTAATCGGCCCGCCAAAACTTCAAGCGCCGAAAGGTAAATTACCGGTACATCAAAAAACCCTACAATTGCATCCGCATGCAGATCGAGACAAACTACTTTGTTGACTCCTGATCTTACGATTAAATCGGCAATAACTTTTGCGGAAATCGGTTCGCCTTTGCGGCTTTGTTTTTCTTTTCGGCTGTATCCAAAATACGGAATGACAGCAGTAATTCTATGCGCGCCGCTTCTTGTTAGCGCATCAGCAATTAAAGCAAGTTCAATGATGTGACGATTTACAGGAGCCGAGTTTGATTGAAGAATAAAAACGTCGCAGTTGTTTACATCATCCTGTATCCAGACATCAACCTCACCGTCTGAAAATACTCCCAAATCTATTTTCCCCAGCGGTATTTTTGATTTGTCGGAAATTTTTTGCGCAAGCAAAAGGTTCGAGGAACCGGCAAAAATTTTAGGCGAATTCACTTTGGTTAAAATTTAACCTTTATCTCTGTTTTTGAAGCCTCATCGGCTTCAAAAAAGTCTTCTTTCTGGAAGTTAAAAAGCCTGGCAATTAACATACTTGGAAAAACCTGAATTTTTGTATTGTATTCCATAACATTCGAATTATAAAACTGCCGGGAGGCAGCAATTTTGGTTTCGGTATCGGAAAGCTCCTCCTGTAATTCCTTAAAATTATCCGAGGCCTTAAGATCCGGATAAGCTTCGGCAACTGCAAATAACGTCTTGAGTGCACCGGCCAGCATATTTTCCGCGGCTGCAGCCTGCCTGGGGTTTTTGGCAGAAAGCATGGCAGACCTTGCTTTGGTTACATTTTCAAAAACCGATTTTTCATGCTTTGCATAGCCTTTTACCGTTTCAATCAAGTTTGGAATCAAAGAAGACCTTCTTTTGAGCTGTACCTCAATTCCCGACCATGCCTCTTTTATTCGAACCCTTAGTGTCACAAGCCCGTTATAAAGAGCAAGTATATAAATTAAAACTATTAAAACTAACCCCCAAAAAATAATTGTTGATGTCATGGTTGTCTAATCATACATTAAACAATTTTCTGAATTCAACCCAAGGCAGTGTATTTGCAACATCTCTCTTTTGCGCCCAGCCGCGTCTTGCGACTGCAACGCCAAAACGCATGTTATCCATTTGGGCAATATCGTGCGAATCCGTGTTGATTATAAACTTAACTTGATACTCTAAAGCTTGTCTTACTAAAGTATCGGGAAGATCCATCCGGTTCGGGTGGGCATTGATTTCCAATACAGTCTTTGTCTTTCTGCATTCGCGAAAAATAAATGGCCAGTCCGCCTCATACGATTCACGTGCGTTAAGAAGTCTACCCGTAGGATGCGAAATTACTTGTACATAAGGTGAACGAATCGCCGCCAGTAACCTTGAAGTTATCGTTTTTTTGTCTTGAGAATGACTCGAATGTATACCGGCAATTGCTCCGTCTAACATTTTCAAACCATCTTTTGGTACGGAAAGCTGGCCGTTTGTTAAAATATCGATCTCGAGTAAATTAAGTATCCGGATATTTTTGACTGAGGATTTTAATTGTTCTATTTTTTTCGTTCTTTTCTCGATAATCCTAATAATTTGATTTTTAGTGTGGGTTGAAACGCCCGACGAATGATCGGAAAGACCGACATATTCGTAATTTAAAGATTTTGCTTTGTTGATAATCTCTTCAAAAGAATCTTTACCTAAATCATGGCTTGGCTCAATCGGATAACTAGAATGAAGGTGAATGTCGCCTCTAACATCTCTGACCCCAATGACTTTCGGCAATTTATACCCAAGCGCCGCTTCTATCTCTCCGGTATCCTCCCTCATTTCAGGGACTATCCAATCCATTCCCAGAAATTGATAAAACTCCTCTTCACCCTCAAATTCGTGTAATTGTCCTTTGTACCGGATGCCGTAATCGGAAACCGACATTTTCTTCTTTAAAGCAAGCTCGCGAAGCTTGATGTTGTGGTTTTTTGAACCTGTGAAATGCTGCAAGAGGGAGCCAAATGATTCCGGAGGATTTATCAGAACGTCAATCTGCATACCGTTTTTTAAAATAACCGAACCTTTGCGCTCTCCTGCCTCCAGCACTTTAGAAATCTCGCCAAAAGCTGTAAAATGTTTAATTACTGTCTTGGGGTGATTGGACGCAACAGCTATATCGATATCGCCAACCGTAGGATTCATTCTGCGAAGCGACCCTAAAGGTTCTGCTATTTTGACTTCTTTTAATTTTTTTAGGTGGTTAAGGATCCTTTCGGCAACCGGAAATACCTCAGGCAGTAAATACCTTGTGGGTTCTTTGAACTTGTCGAGACTTTCAAGAATTTCCTGCTCGCTTTTCTGGCCAAAACCGGGAAGCACTCTGATTTTTTTTGATTTAGCTTTTTGCGCAAGGTCACTCAGGCTTTTTAATTTAAGATTTGTCGCAAGCTTATAGGCCGTTTTAGGACCCATCCCCCGAACCTTCAAAAGCTCGAATACAATTTGAGATATATCTTTGGTACAGAATCAAAATGCCCAACTTTACCCT
>MFBF01000059.1:325-6052 GCA_001774865.1 Candidatus Curtissbacteria bacterium RIFCSPHIGHO2_02_FULL_42_15 | reverse complement strand
TTAATACATTTCTCATTTAAGAATAAATTTAACAAGAAAGGAGGAGATATTAATGGTAAAAAGACTATTCGTTGGAAGCCTTCCGTTTTCAACAACCAGTGCGCAACTTGAAGAAATATTCTCGCAGGTTGGTAAGGTTTCGAGTCTAAATCTGATTACAGACAGGTACAGCGGTCAGTCCAAGGGATTTGCATTCGTTGAAATGAGTTCCGATAAGGAAGCCGATGAAGCCATCAAAAAGTTCAACAACTTTGAAATTGAAGGCAGAAAAATCGTCGTCAACGTCGCAAGACCTATGGAAGACAGAAGTGGACCGAATTTAAACAGGGGTAATTATTCAAGATCCGGCAACCGCTGGTAATTGAATTACGGAGGTTTTAAATTATTTTAAAACAGGCAGAAACAGTATGTATACGCTGCGGTAAGGTGCGTGTGTTGCTGCGTCAGTGGAAAGCAAAACACGAAGGTAAAGGTACTATGGTTACCCACGAGGAAAGTGTTTGTCCGGATAATGAGTGCCAAGAAATTGTCAGTCAGAAATTTGCGGCCATTCGCCAGCTGAGAGAGTCAACGGAAGAAAGAAGAAGAAATCTTGTGCGCCGTAAGAGAGTTAAGATAGCCTCCTAATCAAACAAACTATAAATTATCACTTGGTACCTTGAGTCCCCACGACTACTTGATGTTCGTGGGGAAAGCCGACCGCAAAGCAGGCTTTAAATTAGATTTTCCAAAAAGGAGAGAATTTGATTCAGAAATTCGATTACCTGGTCAACCGGCCCCGAGGCTTTTATCTTGACTGCAACGTTGGCAGAAGGCGTTGCCGTTGGTTCAGGTGATGGTGATGGAGAGGCAGAAGGGCTGGCGTCGATATCGGACGTCGGGGATGGTGAAGGGCTTGGCGAAGGACTCGGAGATGACTGTGCAGGAAGCGTAATGCCTTCGATTTCGAATTTAAATTGTCCCTGTCCTGTACCGATAACCTTAATTTCTTTGGCATACTTTGTGCCGTTTATAATTTTGCCTTCAACTTTGGCCATATTACCTACTTTCAAAATCCCCTTTTGCTTAAATTCTGAGACTTGAGATGGGTCAACGACAATTGTCTGGTCAAGTATGGTAAAAGAATTTCCCGAAATAGAGCTTATTTCACCCCTGATTTCAAAACTGGCTCCGCCTAATTCGAAATTGGCATTCTCGTCTTCATCATCGTCCGACTCGATTTTTACCTGAAAATTTGATTTACTTTCGCCTTTGTCTTTGTGAGCAAACACGACAGCCGGGCTAAAAAAAACAATGGAAATAAAAAAGAGGATCAGGATTTTTCTCATCTTAAATGTTTAACGAAATCGAATTTCAAACGTTACATATTACGGCATAGGCCGTGGTAAAATCCGCTTTATGGCCAGAGAGGATGACTTCAGTGAAGTTTACCGGAAGTACTCGGACAAGATATTCCGCTACCTTTATTGGCAAAGCAAGAACTTTCATCTTGCGGAGGATTTGACAAGTGAGGTATTTACGCGAGCTTGGGAGTCTTGGGACAGTTTAAGAAAAGATTTTTTGCAGGCGTGGCTTTTTAGGGTTGCCCACAACCTTTTGGTTGACTGGTACCGCAAGAAAAAGGAAGTTTCTATAAATGAGCGAAATGTTGGATTTTACGATGAGAATTTACTTGAGAAGCTGGGAAATGATGAACAGGTTGACGGGTTATGGAAGGCCTTGAATAGTCTGCCGGAGAACTTAAAGAGCGTGGCGATTTTGAGATTTGTTGAGGAGCTAAGCGCCAGGGAAGTAGCGGTGATTCTTTCTGTAAGCGAGGTCAACGTGAGGGTCCTGCAGCATCGGGCCTTAGTTAAATTAAAGGAGGTTATGAATGATGCAAAATGACGATTTAGAAAAAGAACTTAAAATCAGAGGTTTGTCTCAAACTGAAGCAGAGGAGCTGGGCCAAGTTGCCAAAAGCATTGGGCAAATCGGCAGGTTTGCCCGGTCCGAAGAGGTAAAGGAACAGTTTTTGGTGAAGCTTTTGGGTACTAAAAAGCAGGAATTATTCGCATGGCCCAGGCTGTTTGCTCCGGCTGTTGCTTTTGTTTTGATCTTGGTTGTTTTGGGTGCAGGCTCTGTAGTCTTTGCCCAGAAAAGTCTGCCCGGAGATTTTCTTTATCCTGTCAAAAGACTTTCGGAAAATGTCGCCGTTTCTCTAAACCCGGAGCTTGAGCAGGAGATTGTTGTCAGAAGAAGCCAGGAGGTTAAAGATTTGGTAGAGCAAAAAGAAGACCCAGGACTTGTTAAAGATACCCTTGATGATTTCTCAGAAGATAGTCAAAAGGCCAAAAGCGAAGGCCACGCCAACGGAAACATCGAGGAAGGGGTAAGGAACCTTGAAGAAGCCAAAGAAAGATCTTCCGATGATGAAAAAAAGCAAATCGAAGAAACTCTCAAAAAACTTGAAGAGCAAAAAGATAATAATGAAGGCAGTGTCAAAGGCAGCAAGTCTGAAGAGAAGAAAAGGGGTCGGAACGGCTCAAGCAACAACTCCGCCAAAGACAACGAAAATAACAGCCGCGACGAAGATTAAAAATCCACTATAATATTTTTGTGCCAAAAACATATCTTGGCAAATGGTCTGTATGCCTCGCTGGGGTGTTTATTGCCTTATTTATGCTCGCGCAGATTGTCGCAGCTGTGGGTCGCAGTCAGGGCGCCTTTGAGCCCGAAAGGTCCAGTTTTTATGCATTCCTATTCCCTGCGATAATAATTCTCTCTGGAATTTGTGGCATAGCCGCTTTTTTTACAGGTATTATTAGTATCGTAAAGAGTAAGGAAAGGTCTGTATTTGTTTTTTTGGCAACCGTACTCGGTTTTCTTGTTCTTGACTTTATGCTTGGCGAGATTTTATTTCCGCATTAGAATATTCGTAGAAAAATCGTCCCTAGACAAATTTTAAGCTGATGTTCCTGAGTATAGTATCTTTAAGCAATAGGTCTCTTACAGTTCGAGTAATGACCTGCGTACGGAGCCAGTCCGAGTCTTAATATGACCTAATCCCTCATTTTCTTCGTGATGCAACTTCTGTCATAATAGCTATACTTGTGTTTTACCTGTTGATTTACATATCAAATTTGATATAATTGATATGGACTTTAAGATTGTATATTACAAGGATAACTCAGGGGAGCTCCCAGTAGAGGAGTTTTTGATAAGGCTGAGGAGGACCAATAACCCCCTCGCAGGCCAGGCTTTTAAAGGGATTGAGAAGTTAAGAAACAGAGCTTACCATAGAGAACCCTTATCGAAGTATTTAGAGCCTGGTTTGTGGGAATTGAGAATACAAGCAGGGAACAATATATTAAGAGTAATTTACACTTTTGTAAAAGGTCAGGTAATTATTTTGTTGCACGTTTTTGCCAAAAAGCAGCAAAAAACACCAGTAGGAGAATTAGAAATTGCCAGAAAAAGACTTAGAGAATTAAAGGAGAGAGAAAAATTATGAAAAGAATAAAAGACGATCTTGATAGAACAATAAAAAAAATCTTGAAAGAGGACCCTTCTTTTAAGGAAGAGTTGAACAAAGCGGAGCGAGCATGGAATATTGCTTTCCAAATTATTGATCTGAGAGAAAAAGCAGGACTGACCCAAAGACAGCTTGCCGATCTTGTTGGTACCAAACAATCCAATATTGCAAGACTTGAATCAGCAGACTACACAGGGTATACCCTTAAGACTTTAGAAAAGGTAACAAGAGCATTAAAATCAAGACTAGAGATAAGAATAGTTCCTGCTGGCACCCGCAGTTTAGCTCATCAATAAGTCCTCTTTGCGGTTTTTCTGAATTACTTGTAAAGGATAAAAATGAAAAAGAAGAAAATCGTATTTGTTGAAAGTGACAGGATTGACGAATTTGCATCCTTCAACTGAATCGATATCATTAAGACTGCCTCAATATTTACTGGCACGAATAAAAGAACTTGCCGATTCCAAGGATGTCCCGTATCAATCTTTAATAAAGATTTTTTTGGCAGACAGGGTTAACAAAGAATTAAAATCTTCCAGGTAAAGTTCCAAATCCATCCCATTTAGCGAGCACCACTTTTTAGCCTCGAATCTTGCAAACCCCAAACGAGACGTCGAACTTTTTTTGACATTATTATTCAGCAGGCGTAAAATTTGTGTCTCAATATGGTAGAGAGACCAACTCCACCTTCTGCTCAAGAAACATCTCCTTTGCATGAACAAGGAGGAATAACACCTGATCATTGGCAGGAAGTCTTGAGGACGCTGCCAAATGGAGACACGAAAATAGCTCAGTATGCTCAAGCAGTAATCGCTGGCAGAATAGATGATAGAGGATATACTCATAGAGAGTATCTCGGTGAAAGACATTGGAAGGAAATTAGGACACTTAATACAAGTAAAGTTCCAAGTTCTCGATTGAATTTAGAGATAGCAGCATATTCTTTACTTGAAGGGATGGTAGGGTTAACGCTCGATGATCATTACTATTATCAGCGTGCTCGAGACAAATTTCTATATAAAGTTAATAATGAAAAATCTCTAAAGTGGATGGGAGGAAAAGGAGCGTGGAGGGATTATTACAGGCAAATCGGACAAGAGGAAACAGATAAGACAGGTATTTTCAAAGGAAAAATCAAAAGATTACTACTCTATGAATGGCTTCTTGCTGAAGGCGAGGTAGAAGATCCTTTACATAAGAGCCCTGAAGAATTGCACCGTTTTGCTAGAGAAAAAGTCACGGAACATACATTGAAGGAAAGATTGAGAGATTATCAGGGCGAACGAGGTTTAAGCTACAATAGATTATTTAGCTATTTGCCTAATTATTATCATGACTTAGTAAGAACTGGAGATACTGCAACGAGAATCTGGGAGCAACTGTATGATCCAAATTCCCCAAGATTAATCAAACCTTATTGGGAATTTACTCCTTCGGAGATAGCTGCAGAAAAATTATGGGAAGATTTCAGTCATCACTTTGGCTACCATCCATTTATTGCTGTGTTTCATAATGGTGTTCACAATCATCCGTTTCTTGTTTTTCACTCAAGAGTCGAGATGCTCTTTTGCGAGAGACGTGCGTTGGGAGGGATATTGCCAGAGATTAAAATCATCAGAGAAGGGGATAGAAAAGGTGATAATGATTATGGTGCAATACCGAAAATAAATGGTTGGGAAAAACCGGTTCCTCAAGCGGCATAATTGATTTTAGGTAATTTCTTAATTTCATTCCATCTTTCTCTCAATTCACCAACAATTCTTGAGTTTGTTGTAAAGTAAGCTCAGGATATTCTACAATTTCCACCAATTAGCTATTCGAAAATCGCCCCAGTTGGTATTAACAGGGGATCTTACTTTTTAGCTGAATTGATTTTGAGAAAATAGTAATTGTTGAATTGATCAATTATCTCTTCTTTTTTAACTTCAAACGGCAGGTTGGATAAGTTGGGTGTCACTATCCAAGTGTTTGGATTGTCTTTCAAAAACGGCACCAACCTGTCGGGGTTTAAAATCCACCACTCATTTTCTTTTGGCGTTTTATTTTCCAAAGTATAAATTTGTTTGTGGTCAGAATAGAAAAGGAACGAGGTAAAATCCTGATCAGTGAGGATGATTTTTTCATCTTCAGGAATTATTTTTTTAGCATAGAGCCCAAGTTGTGCCCCGACTTTTGACCTGTCCGGATAAATATTCTCAATTCTTATAGCATTG
>MFBF01000059.1:0-314 GCA_001774865.1 Candidatus Curtissbacteria bacterium RIFCSPHIGHO2_02_FULL_42_15 | reverse complement strand
TACAAAAATTAACGCAATAATGATAACTGCCAGCTTGGGGTACGATTTGTAAAGTTCGCGTCCCACATAGCCGAAAACAAATGAAGTTAAGGCAAGGGCGGGGATTATGTACCAGCCTGATTTGTCGGACAAAAAATTAAGGAATAATACAAAAATCGCCGCGAGCGAAATAAATGGCAATAGGATGTTTTTATCCAGTTTTTTGATCTTTTTAAAACTTAGAGCAATATAAGCGACAGGGATTAAAAACCAAAAGCCGACATCGCGGATATAAAACTTAAAATATTCCAAAGAAAAGTTGGCAAGGGGGCTGG